>DLXW01000292.1:17203-20666 GCA_003448685.1 Cyanothece sp. UBA12306 | reverse complement strand
CAATTTCAACAATTAATTCTGGTGCACCTTCGACATAACCGTCTTCACTAATTATTGATTGTCCCCCGTTTTTAATTCTTAGTAAAGCATCGGGTTGGGGTTCATTTTCGGGATCAAGTTTGACAGTACAATTATCACCTAATTGTAGATTAGGGGTTAAAGCTTTATAATAACCCAACCAAGTGATAATAGCAGCATGGGGTTCTCCGTGTTGTTCAATGCGTAAAGGTGATCCCATATAAACAATTCCTTCAATTAATTCTGCTTTTTTTAGGTTTGGCATTCTTTCATAACGCTTTTCAAATTCAAAACGAGTTAATTGATCACCATTCTCTAAAGGAGGAATTTTTAAACTTTGTTTGATGATACTTTGAGTCATAATTATTAATACCAAATTAATAAATAAACTTTAATCTAAATTATATAATAATTAAAGTACATACCCTAGCTATTGTTTTAATGATCTTACAAAATTACTAAGATAATAGCTAGAAATTTTTCTTGAACTCATAGCGAGACAAAATGATCGAGTTAATTAAATCTGGAACTTTGTTACTCACACTTTTGAACCCATTTCTAGTAATCATCTATCTTATTGATCCGATGCACAAACTAGATCAAACTCAATTTAGTCAAGTTTTAATTCGCGCTGGCATAATTTCTAGCTTAGTTTTGCATATTTTTACACCAAATCCGCTTGTTGTCGTAGAGTAACATTCTTTATCCCCTGCCTCCTGGATCTTCCCCTGCTCTCACTGCCTTCTCAATATGATTATCTACTTTCTAAAGCGGATTTGCTATTACTAACTATTAGGAAACGTAAAAAATAAGGACAAGATAACTCTCATCCTCATTTTAATTATTATCTAAAATTGCCTTAATTTAAACCCCTGCGTTACCCAAAGCTAAACCCGCTACCAACATTCCTAATACCAAAAAAGGTTGGGCACTTGCTTGATATTTAACATCATTTTTAAGAGGATCACGGAGAAAATACATATCTTGAAAAGTAATTTGAGGAATCACCAATAATAGCAAAATAGCAGCATAAAGATTTTGATGAACATAGATTAAATAGCCAGCAATTCCAGCTTGAAACACATCAATCATAATCACACAAATCCAAGCAGCCTGATTAATTCCGAACATCACCGGAAGAGATTTTAAACCTAATTGACGATCGCCTTCGACACTCTTAAAATCATTAACTACCGCAATTCCTAAACCAGCCAAACTATAAAACAGAGTTAAAATTACAATTGTCCAATTTAACTCTCCAAATAAAGCATGACCAGCCCACCAAGGTAAAGCAATATAACTTGAACCTAGGGCATAATTTCCTAACCAACCATTTTGTTTTAACTTCAAAGGAGGGGCCGAATAAATATAAGCCACAAACGCGCCTCCTAAGGTCAAAGAAAACATGATAGGGAACTCATGACCTGCCCAGACATCTAACCCGTATCCTAGGGCTAATCCTGCCCCCAAGAGGACTAAAATTTGAGTTACTACTTGGGGTACAGAAATAGCCCCCGACGGAATAGGACGATAGGGTTCATTAATAGCGTCAATTTCGCGGTCATAAAAATCATTGGTGGTTTGGGTATATCCAGCCATCAAAGGACCTGAGAGCAGCATACAAGCGGCTATTTTGAGGACATTTTCCAACGTCCAGGTATAGCCCCCCGATGACGCTGCCCCACAGACCACACCCCAAATTAAGGGTATCCAGGTGATGGGTTTCATCAGTTGCAGTCGCAATTTCCAGATAGATGTTTCACCAGAGGTTGCCCCCTTCATCCCTAATAATTGACGGGTTTTGCTACCGCTTTCGTTGGTCTTAGAAGTAGAAGAATCAGACATAATAGAGTAATCAGTAATCAATTACCAATCAAAATATAGTAAAGGCGTATTTTTTAGATACGCCTAAAAACTTAAAAAGAAATAATCAAATAGTGATTTTGGAATTTCGCCCCTTTAACAGGTTGTCCGCGCAAAGGACTAGGTAAATCAATATTTCGTCGTTGATCTCCCGCCTCAATGGTAATTTCTGGGCCATATTGAGTTAGTTTGACTTGTTTTTTTTCAAACCCTGCTAGAAATACCCGAACCTGTCTAGCAGCTACGTCAATAGCAATAGGTTGTGGGGTCTGAGAATCTGCAAGAAAATCTGGTAAAGCCTCCCGTAATGCCTGCCAATCTTCCCCTGTCTGGGGTGGAATGACTGTCACAGATAAGGGTTCAAACAGTTCTTTGTTCACTTGTTCTTTATGTACTAAAACCCCTTTAACCGTTAATCCCACTTGTTGAGCGCAACCCCAAATATATTGAGACTCAGCAAGTGTCAATTGATCGGGTTTTGTCAGCAAATAAGCCACCACTCGCTGAGGATCAGCTAAGGCAGTTTTTCCTTGCTCCAAAATATCATTAGCCCGATTTGTCGATTCTTGGCTGAGATCATCTGGACTCCAAGAAACATTAAGGATCGCGCTGGTAATGGGTTGAATGAACGGTGATAAAGCTTTGCCAACATCAGATTCTTGTAAAATCTTGCCAAATCGTCTCAAATACCAACTGAGAATTTCCGGGATGCCAAACATCCGCACTGTAGTTAAAGAACTATCGCCGTTGTAGATGATGACATCGTACTTTCCACTTTGGTCATATTCTCGTAAAGCATTGAGGGCTAAAGCCTGATCCATACCTGGCAAAATGCCCAATTCTTGGCCGTAGACGTTTTTCAGTGTGGGCGATCGCAAATATTTGGCTTCCAATTCCTTAACTTGTTCCCATCCCTGTTCCAAGAGAAAAGTTGAGGACAACTTAACTGCTTTCAGATTAGCCGATACTTCGCTCGGGGAAGAGGTTACTACAGCCCCTAACAGAAGGCCCATAGTTGGCCCAGAATTTTGGTCAGCTAGAAGCACACGAGAGCCTTGTGCTGCCAATTTCTGGGCAGCAGCGATCGCTACCTTAATTTGCTCACTATCACCTTTACCGAGAAAGGTTAAAATCAAAGCCATAGGAATTCCTGATTAAGATTTGTTGCTATTCAACTAGTTTAAGTTCATCTTCAAAAAACCAAACAGCAGTTTGATCATTAAACTTGACAACAGCACCAATGCCGCTTCCATCAGTCATTTTGTAATCTTTGATGATTCCTTGTTGACCTAATTTCCCAGCGATATCTTTAGATACCCGATCTCGAAGACGATAAACTTTAACTTTTTGCCCGATTTCCATGCTCAAATATTTTAATTAAAATAATGAAACATTCCTCAGTGTAGCCGAATCTGGGCCATCTTCACCCAAATAAGTTGACTAAAATTTTCCGTGCCTTGTCAGAACAACTCGACAAAAGTGTCCGTCATTGAATACAATACGCCTTTAAATCATGATTTGTAATCCCCATTCCCATTATGGCCTTATCCCTCAAAGCTAACCCTAAGTGGTCGCCTTGGCA
>DLXW01000292.1:0-16981 GCA_003448685.1 Cyanothece sp. UBA12306 | reverse complement strand
GTTACTCCACATTTTGGTGGAACGCAACCTAAAAGGACGATATCGAGGTTCTTTGTTAGGAGTCTATTGGTCTTTGCTCAATCCCTTGATCATGACGGGACTCTACGCAGCTATTTTCGGGACTGCTTTTGCTAGTTATTATAATAACTCGACCTTAAATTATGTCTTGGCAGCTTTTACGGGATTGATTGTGATCAATTTTTTCTCATCATCGACCAGCCAAGCTTTAGCGAGCGTAGTCGGAAATGGAGCATTACTCAATAAAATTCGACTTCCCATTTCGATTTTTCCCGTTTCCATGATTTTGGCTAATATCTTCCAATTTGTCATGGGGCCTTTGCCCTTATTAGCGATTGTCACCTTAGTCATTACCAAAAATCCTCTCAATGTGGTGGCATTAATTTTTCCCCTCATTGCTTTGAGCTTAGTTTGTACTGGAGTAGGATTTTTGGTGAGTTCTTTATATGTTTTCTTTAGAGATTTGCCCTATTTTTATGAATTAGTTTGTTTTGTCTTATGGATTAGTTCTCCTGTATTTTATCCGGCAGAAATTGTTCCTCCTGCCATTAAATCATTTTTACTGCTTAATCCATTGATTTCTATTATTGAAAGTATTCGTCAAATTTCTCTTTCAGGTAGCTGGCCCGATCTAACATTGATCGCACACTCATTGATCAATGGAATTATTTTTTTAATGTTAGGCTGGATTTGTTTCCAAGCTTGGCGAAAGCAATTTATGGACTTGCTCTAAAAGTTAGATGACAGAAGTGATTAGACTCGATCAGGTTTCCTTATCCCGCAGAACCCAAGAGGAGTTTTCCTATGATTTAAAGAAAACTATCCTCTCTTTTTTAGAAGGGAAATATCGCCAACCCTCTAGGAAATTAATTCTTGATCAGATTAATTTTAGCGTGGAAGTCGGTGAAAAAGTTGGCATTATTGGTGCCAATGGTTCGGGAAAATCGACTTTACTTAAGGTTATCTGTGGGATTTTACAGCCATCGGTTGGACAAGTGAGAGTTAAAGGAGATATTGCCCCTCTAATTGAATTGGGAGCGGGATTTGATACAGAATTATCGGTGACTGATAATATTATTCTCTATGGAGTCATGCTGGGTTTTGCTCGCCAGGAAATGAAGGAAAGAGTCGCCTCAATTTTAGACTTTGCTGAGTTAGAAGAGTATGCTTGGGCTCCAGTTAAAGCTCTTTCTTCTGGGATGACAGCACGCTTGGGGTTTGCTATTGCCACAGATGTAGAACCAGATGTTTTGATTCTCGATGAAGTTCTATCAGTAGGGGATGAAAGTTTTAAAAATAAATGTCAAAAAAGAATGGATAAATTATGGGGACATCACACCACTATTTTAGTTGTTTCCCATGGATTAGAGTTTATTAAACAGTCTTGCGATCGCGCTATTTGGTTAGATCGGGGTAAAATTCGCTTTTCTGGCAATACGGATGAGACAATTGATTGTTATTTAACGTCAGTTCAACAAAATCAAGAAACAGGAGTGAATACCTATTCATGAAAATACTAATCACTGGGGGTGCGGGTTATATTGGTTCGGTTCTAACCCCAACTTTATTAGCACAGGGCCATGAAGTAACGGTTTTGGACAGTTTTATGTTTCGCCAAAATAGTCTGGCTGATTGTTGCTACTATGATACTTTTGAGGTAGTTAGGGGAGACTGTCGAGATCAGTCTTTAATGAAAGATTTACTCAAAGATACTGATATTATCATACCTTTAGCAGCTTTAGTGGGGGCTCCTCTATGTAGTCGCGATCAGGTGGGAACTAAAACCATCAATTATGAAGCGGTGAAAATGATCTGTGACATCGCCAGTCGAGAACAAAGAATTTTAATGCCTATAACTAATAGCGGTTATGGTATTGGGGAAAAAGGTAAATTTTGCACCGAAGATTCTCCTTTGCGTCCCATATCTCTCTATGGAACCACTAAGGTTGATGCAGAAAAAGTGGTTTTAGAACGAGAAAATAGCCTGACTTTTCGTTTAGCTACTGTCTTTGGTATGTCTCCTCGAATGCGGGTAGATTTATTGGTGAATGATTTTGTCTATCGAGCATTTTATGACCGCGCTGTGGTCATTTTTGAAGGGCATTTTAAACGGAACTATATCCACATTCGGGATGTGGCTAAAGTTTTTGCCCATGGAATCGAAAATTTTGAAACCATGAAGGGGAAACCCTATAATGTAGGACTCGAGGATGCCAATTTATCGAAGTTAGAACTGTGTGCAGAAATTAAAAAATATCTGCCTAAATTCGTCTATTTGGAAGCTCCTATCGGGGAAGATCCTGACAAACGAGATTATATTGTTTCTAATGCTCGTATTCTGAGTACAGGTTTTGAACCAGAATGGTCTTTAGGACGTGGTATTCGGGAATTAATTAAGGGTTATACTATTTTGAGAAATACCCTTTATTCCAATGTTTAATCTTTAAAGAGACACCAGTGAGTAATGTAATATTATTCATTGGTGTTGATAAAGTTGTCTTCATAAAATAGTCATAATTTTTGAGGATTTGTCAGAGTATTTTTTGAGCAAATCTTACTTAATTAGTAACTAAGAGAAAAACCAGTAATCCATCCTTTTTGGACTAATTCTGATAATAGATATCCACCATTTTCTAATTGATTACATATCACTTCTAATGGCTGATTATCTGCTAAACATTTAATAAATTGCCATTGTTCTTGATTAGGTAAATCTAATCTCATTTGATAATCTTGTCGCCAAATTAATATCTGACTATTTCCTTCATTCAAATTGACTACTCCTTCTCCTTGATAGTCTGGTTGATTAACTTCCCAAATACGATCTATGGGATAATTGGATTCTAATAAAAATCTATTTTTTGGTAAGTGAAAAATTATATTATTCCATTGTTCTTGGGGGATATTTGCTAAGTCTTGAATATCTAATTTATTATCTTTTTGTCCATTAAAAACTAGTTGATAACCCAATTCTAAACGAGCAACATCAGCTAAATAAGGTAACTGGGATATTGGCTCAAAACTTTGTAAAAAATCGGGGAAATTTGCCCCATAATTCCCTAAATCTGGTGAAATTCCAGGATTATTATCAATATATTTGGCAACAGTAAAATTAAAAAAGCTGTCCCCAACTAATTTACAACACACTGGGTATATCCCTTGCATGACACGATGCAATTGTCCGATGATAGTACCCCGATAAATATCTATACCTTGGTTTGGAGTTAGATTATTAGCAGATTTAATCAATAAATTAAAATCATTATTATTAGCTAAATTTGAATTTAATAAAACCTGATAAAACTCCTGTTGTATTTTTTTTAATTCCATTGTCTTATAATAATAATCAAGCTAAATATATTAATTATTGACCATTAATTTTTCAGCTTTTTTTGCTTCAGTCATTACAACTTCCCAAGGAGGGATATCAGTATCCCATTCAATCAAAGTAGGTATATTACCGAAACGGTTTAAAGCTTCTTGATACAATTGCCAAACAGGAGGATGAATTTGATGTCCGTGGGTATCAAATAGATAGTTATCTCGCTTTTCATAACCAGCTAAATGAATTTGCTTGACCCTATTTTTTGGCATTATATCAAGATAGTTTAAGGGATTAAATCCATGATTACTAGCATTAACATAGAGGTTATTAACATCTAATAAAAGATAACAATCAGCAGATTCAACTAAAGCTTTAATAAATTCTTCTTCAGATAAAGTAGAATTAGTAAAAGTAAAATAAGAAGCTGGATTTTCAATTAAAATTTGAGTTCCTAAATAATCCTGAACCTGCTTGATCCTTTCAGTAACATGATCTAAAACTTCTTTAGTGTAAGGTAAAGGAAGTAATTCATTAAGATAATAACCCCCGATAGAAATCCAAGCCAAATGATCAGAAATATAAACAGGTTCAACCCAATTAGCTAATTGTTTGAGTTTAGCTAAATAATCAAAATTCAAAGGATCTGTAGATCCTAAAGACATTCCTACACCATGTAAAGTAACTGGATAATGCTGACGAATTTGTTCTAAATAATAAAGCGGCAAACCTTCCGTATTTAAGTAATTATCTGACAGAATTTCAAACCAAGAAACAGGAGGTAAATCGGTTAATATATTTTGATAATGACAAGATCTTAAACCGACTCCTACCCCCTGCAAAGCAGCTGGACAAATCATAATTTTATTGATTAGCTTGAGTGTTAGAATCGGAGTTATTATCTGCTTCAGGTGCAGCTTGTTTTAGGGTAGCGCCGACGATTTTTTGACAAGTTCCAGCAGGAACATAGATCCATTCATTAGGATCTCCACTGACTTTCGCCTCTCCAGCGCAACTATGATCGTTTGCTCCACAATCATTCATTCCCGCTTTAACAATTCCAGCGCATTTTTCCATTCCTGGTTTACCAGCAAAAGCTGGTTCAGTAACCTGAAGTCCTAAAGCTAAAACACCAGTCATTGCAGCAGTAACAGCAGTATTATTGATTTTCATCGCAAAAATTTCCTTTTTTTGTAAGTTTATTGGTCTGACATCCTTGATTATGAGACAGTTTTCTGAGTCCTCTGTGGGAGAATAATGAAAACTTTCTGAGAAATTTAACACAGATCATGATTGAGTGTAGGCAATCTTCAAAAAAAGTTATTTATAGCGATAAATCCAAGGTTTTTGCCAATTTTCCCCGCCAATTTCCAATCCGCCTCCAGAACTAACCCCTTTGAGCTTTAATTTTCCTGAATTATGACGTAATTCAAGGGACAGATTTCCTTGCATCGTATCTCGACAACGAAACTGCAAACCCTCAACAGTGGGAACCCTTACATAATTACCTGGTCGATCAGTATTACCCGTAATTAAAAGTTTAAATTGGTTATTTTCTCCTTTTAATTGCCAATGTCCCCAAGGATCAACCCACCAACCCAATTGACCTTGGGTACTCTCGAATTGATAGAATTTTCCTTGATAATGTAGACCAATAATCCCCACAGATTCATTCCACCATAAAACTTCTCTAATACCCCCTGCTGCTGTTAAAGCCAGATCAGGTTGTTCAACAAAACTATTGCAATTTAGCCAAAACCACTTTTTGGGGAAAGAACGACCCCAATTCTTCTCACTATAAGCAGGAACATCAATAAATTCGTATTTTTTGCCATTCCAGTCAATCCAACCCGTAGCTAAGCCGTGAGCCATCAAAACCTGCCATCCTGGGTCAAAAATGGGCAAATAGGAAAGCAATCCCCCAGTTGCTTTTTGAGGACGGTGACTATCTCCCCAACCATACTTGGGGTTAATGGTATAATTCCAACGACAATATTGTTGAGTGGAGCGATCGCAAATTGCTCCTTGATTTAAAGTCCCTGTTGCTTGATAACCTTCTTTAATACTCTTCTCAAAAAGATCCCGATCTAACAATTGTGGCCGTAAAGATAAATCAGTTGACCCCCAATGACCTAACTCTAATTGGGATTTATTCGCCCAAAATTGCTTAATATCAGGAAAAGTTCGCCATAAATATTGATCATTGGCTCCTAGAATCTGTACAGCCCCTCCACTATGGGGTTGATTACCAAGGGGGTCATCAATAGAATACATAAAGCCAAAACTTTGTCCAATTTGAGGTAAGGTAACACGATAATACCAGCCTTCAAAAAAACGTGGACTACTGTGATCCCAATGATAGCCACTATGGGGAATGGTAATAGACATAGTTTGATAATTATTGATTATCGATCAGCCAATCAAAATTATTTTACATAATCATTGATTAAAACTGCATACTTTGGATATTTTGTCAATAAAAGATTTAAAAAATTAATCTAATGTTTAACAATTGATTAAGCTTATCAAATAAACCAGACAATTTCATGTGATGTCTTACCAATTGCCATCAGTGTAAATACTGAAACATATTATATATGTCTCCTGTAATGTTACAGGCTAAATCACCCACTGTGCAACCTTTTGCTTTAATATTATCTTCAGATTTTTGATTGGATCAAGGGATTTTCCGTAATCGAGACTTTGTCAAATTAGTCAAATTCACCATAGTACGAGATACCCTTTCTAATGTAAACCTTTATTTAAAGATTTAATGGCAACCTACATAAATCATTATCAGGACAGAAACAACCCCCGAAAAATTCGTGCTACCTTGTAAAAGTTTAAATAAAAGTAACAACGTTTTGTGAGGAGTTAAGGTTGACTAATCCATTGAATCATCGAATCTTCGAGGGGTTAAGCAGCACACTTAACACAAGATCTATGAACAACAAACTTTGGCGTGGACTAACAACCACAGCATTAACCGCCGCTTTGGGAACATCTGCTTTTCTATATTTGCCTTTGAATGGCTCAGTCGCATCTGAGATTAAAGACAAGGCCGATGACCTAGGAATAGGAAAGCTCTTAGGCACGACGACGACACAAACAACAGAAAGTTCCCAGCAGTTAACAGCTTTAGCCCCAAAAGTTGTTAGTCTCAGTCAAGTGGAACCCTTAGCGGAGACTGAAGACCCCAAAGAAACTGTTGAGAAAAGTAATGTGTCGGCGATCGCCACAATCGATCCCCATCAATGGAAATATAAATTGGCCGTTACCCTAAAAATTCGTGACATTCCCGTACTCACTTTTCTGGGAACCAAGGCTGATTTAGCCCAAATCAGGGAAAATCAGAACCAAGCTGAGCAAACTCAACCAGAGATTGAGGTCGTAAAGCAGGCCGAAGCGGTAGCTAAAAAACTCAATCAAATCGCTCAAAATGAGAAATTTGAGGCTAAAAATATAACTGTTACCCAGATTCAAAAAAACAAGGCCTACAGCATCAAAATTAATAATCAAGAACTGGTTCGTATTGATGGGCAAACCATTCTACCCGACACCACCAATAATTTAGCAGCCGATGCCCTACAAGCGACTAACCGTTTACGTCGCTTAATGGGAAATGCACCCCCTTTAACTGCCATAGGTAATACGAATTCAGCCTTAGCAAGAGTCCAAAAAAGAGTAAAAAGCACTCGTAAAGGAATGGCTTCTTGGTATGGGCCAGGATTTCATGGACGGCGCACAGCTAATGGAGAAAGATACAATCAAAACGGTTTAACAGCGGCCCATAAGAGTCTACCTTTTGGAACTCAAGTTAGAGTAACTAATTTGAATAACGGTCGTTCCATCACCGTTCGGATCAATGATCGCGGCCCCTATGCCCATGGAAGAATCATTGATTTGTCCAAAGGTGCAGCCAGAACTATTGGTTTAATTAGTAGTGGAGTTGCACCTGTTCAAATTGAAATCTTGGGGCGTTAAACTGGGTAAATTGGTAATGGGTAATCAAAAAATTGGCCTCTTACCCTTAACTTAATTACCTCTTACCGAACTATGGGCAAAATACGCTTGTTTAGAACCGTGGCTGGGTTAAGAGCCTATTTAGGGGGTCAACCCCCTGGCCAAACTCTGAGTCTAGTTCCCACAATGGGAGCCTTGCATTCAGGCCACCTCAGCTTAATTCGCCGAGCTTTGAGCGAAACTGAGCTAGTGGTGGTCAGTATTTTTGTTAACCCCCTTCAGTTTAGCCCTAATGAAGATTTCCTTCGTTATCCTCGCCAGCTAGAAGAAGATTGTCAGATTTGTGAGAATCTAGGAGTTAAAGTTGTTTTTAGCCCAACTCCTGAAGAAATGGGCATTGTCACTGATGGGGATCTTCACCAGACAACTCAAATAATTCCACCAAAGTCCATGATATCTAACTTGTGCGGCCCCTTTCGTCCAGGGCATTTTGAGGGAGTCGCTACCATTGTCACTAAATTATTGACGATTGTAGACCCAGATGTGGCTTATTTTGGTGAAAAAGATGCCCAACAATTAGGGATTATTCGCCGTTTAGTCACTGATTTAAACCTACCTGTAACCATTAAAGGCTGTCCCATAATTAGAGAACCATCAGGACTTGCTTATAGTTCCCGTAATCAATATTTAAGTGAAAAAGAAAGGGGGCAAGCTTTAGGTTTATTTTCTGCCCTTAAACAAGCTCAACAGGCTTTTAAGGAAGGAGAACGTGATACTCAAAGGTTGCTAGAAATTGTTCAACAGGAACTGACCCTATATCCTGGGGTTAAGGTTCAGTATCTAGAATTAGTTGATCCCCAAACTTTGAACCCATTAGAGACCATAGACGAAGCTGGTTTATTGGCGATCGCAGCTTATGTTGGTTCCACTCGTTTAATTGACAACATTATTTTAAAGGTGCGTCAACCCATCATTGCCATTGACGGTCCTGCGGGTGCTGGGAAATCTACCGTCACTCGTCTGGTAGCTGAGGCTCTCAATCTAGTTTATCTTGATACTGGAGCAATGTATCGGGCGATCGCTTGGCTAGTAGGAAAATCAGAAGTTTCTTTAGACGATCAAGGGGCGATTGCTGAATTAGTCTCTAATGCTACATTAGACTTTATTCCACCCACTGAGGGTGCGCCGCTGCAAATTTATATTAATGGGGAGGATGTATCTGAAGCAATTCGTACCCCCGAAGTGACAGCTTTAGTGTCTCAAGTTTCAGCACAAGCAGCAGTTAGGGCAAAATTAGTTAGCTATCAGCAAGATTTAGGAAAACAAGGGGGAATAGTGGCCGAAGGACGTGATATTGGCACTAATGTTTTTCCTGATGCTGAATTAAAGATTTTTTTGACTGCTTCAGTTGCCGAACGAGCAAGGCGGCGTTGGCGAGATTTTCAAGATCACGGGGATAATATGACTTTAGAACAATTAGAACACGATATTCAACAACGGGACTATAGAGATAGTCATCGCTCTCTAGCACCCTTACGCCAAGCGGTTGATGCCATTGAAATTAATACCGATGGCTTAACAATTGAAGAAGTTACTAATAAGATTATTCATTTTTATCAGCAAATAATTGCTTATTAATTGCGTCAAATGTTGATGATACTAGGGGTCAAAAAATATTGACCCCTGCATATTCTATAGTTTACCCGCTAATTGATAAGGAGAAGTTAACTTATCCAACTGTTGAACCAGTAAACTGAGAAAAAGACCCACATCAGTTACTAGACCGACAGATTCCACCGAACCGCGATCGCTCAATTTGGTGACCACTGCGGGGTTAATATCTACACAGACCATTTTCACCCCAGCAGGAGTCATATTTCCCACCCCAATCGAATGTAACATGGTCGATAACATCAAAATCATCTCAGTTCCTTGGATCAACTCTGCGTATTGAGATTGAGCCTTAATTAAATCCATTTCCGTATCAGGTAGGGGACCGTCATCGCGAATAGAACCTGCTAAAACAAAGGGTACGTTATTTTTAACGCATTCGTACATTATCCCTTGGTTTAAGACTCCATTTTCCACCGCTTTAGCGATGCTCCCCTGACGACGAATGGCATTGATGACCTTAAGATGGTGGCGATGTCCCCCCGTGACAGGGACTCCCCGTTGCATATCCACCCCAAGAGAAGTACCCATCATAGCTTGTTCGATATCGTGGACTGCGATCGCATTTCCTCCTAATAGGGACTGAATATAGCCATTACGGATGAGATAGGATAGATGTTGCGCTCCTCCGGTATGGATCACAACTGGGCCGGCAGTCACTGCTACTTTACCCCCTTGATCCTTGATTTGGCGCATTTCCCAGGCAATTTGTTCTACCAACAATTCCACCCGTCGTTCACTAGAAACACCAGCACCCATAAAGGTAAACTCTTTTTTGGTGTTACGTGCTTCGCGGTCTTCTGGTTGGCGTACTGTGCGAATACCTTCTACCCCGACCATAACGCGATCGCCTACTTTAAGATCTCGGATTAGCTTACATTCGGCCATGGCTCCGGTTTCTGTAGGGTTAACGACGATAGAAGCATCCATGCGTTGATTTTGTACCTTGATCCACTCACAATTAAAGCGGACTTCCGTGGGATAGATGGTACTGACATAGAAATCTTCGGGGGCGACCCCATCTTGGGTGACGACTTGGGTATTGACATCACAAATTTCTTGAGGCCGGGCCACTGCACCGAGATTGATCAACTCGGTCATAACTTCTTCCATGATCTCATGGGAAGGCGCTGAGACCCGAACTTCTGCGGCGGAGGTACTTTGCCGTTCTACCCCTAAATTGAAGTTTAGTACCTTGAAACTGCCTCCATTTTCTACAATGAGATCGAGGGCATTATTCATCACTCCAGCATCGAGCAGATGGCCTTCAAGTTGGATAATACGACTTTCGATGGGGACATTAGCGTGAACGTAGTCAAGGACGGGTTCAGTCACCCGTAGGGTCAAACATTTAGCCGCCCCCCCTGCTTTGAGAAATTCTGTTAGAGAGGTTTGCACCACTTCAAAACCCACATCAGTTAAGCGTTTTTCCAGATCATCGCTAATTTTATTCATGACGATGGTGGAATTTATATTAACGGCGTTGCAAGCAAAAGTTACTGCATCGGGTTCTTCGACTATAATGCGTTTTTCGGCGGGTATTCTCAGTTCAATGAGGCGGTTCGAGTAAGCATCAAATGCGGGGGGATAATAAAGCAAATAACCCCCAGTGAGGGGACAAAAACAGGTGTCTAGATGATAAAATCTCTCATCCATTAAACGCAGAGACAGAACTTCTGTATCTAACCACTCGGCGATGTAGGGGTGGGAGTCTAATTCGGATCTGAAACCATATCCTGCCCATAACCAGCGTCCTTCACGGTCAAATAAGGCATCTCCCGCGCCTTCAAAAGGGAGATCTGGTGGCATTTCGTAAACAGTAAAGCCATTTTCTTCGAACCATTTTTTAAAGTAGGGTTCTTCCCCTTGACGTTCTTTATGGTAAAACCGACTGAGGACGACGTTATCTCCCAAGACTAACCCTGCATTGGCGGTAAATACCATGTCAGGCCAGCCTTTGGCTGGAGAGACTAAATCAACGATCGCCCGATCTTTGATGATGTGATAGAGGTTTTGCCATTGTTCTACAGCGCGATCTTGGCTAGATTTATGAATATTCCCTTCCATCCAAGGATTAATTACATAATCTACGTCATAATGGTCAGGGGCGCACATGAGAAAACGAATCGAATCAGTCATAATATTTCACAAATGGTAATCAATAAAGGAAATGCCCTAATAACTTGATTTATTGGGTAACTAGCTGTCACTAGGATTTTAGTTTGACTCCTCACTGATGCTTTATACATTTTTTAGTTATTTTACAGGCCAACTTTCCATTATACCGTATGAGGTTAAATTAATTGGAGTATTATCTTGCTGATGATGGCTGTTGGGGTTGAATTTAGCTTTTGGAAGGTTAATAAACTATTATTTTGGTTACCTTAACTGATCTCTACTCTTGACATATCATTTGTAACAAACCTAAACTCGATTTGATCTTAGAAGGTCAGCTTTCTATAATATCTCTAAATTCAAAAAAATAGCCAGTTAATGTTTAACTTTTTACAATTTTCAGGATTTTTTTAAAAATTATACTTAACTATTAAAAATCATCAAAAAAATACCCGCAAAATGTCAACAATTCCCATTTTTTCTGTTTGGTCTTTGAGTTTAACTTTATTGATTTTTGTGGGACTAGAGAAGTTAATCACTTGGCCTATCAATAAGTTATTAGCTCAAAATACTAATCCTAATAGACCCCAACAACAGTCTATTCCGTTGATCCTTCCGCCTAAAGTACCTGAATCTATCCCAGTTCCCCAATCTCAACCATCTATCCCCCTAGACATTGTTCCTCAAACTATTCCTAACCCAACCAAACTACCTCAACTCCCTGGAAGTATAAGAGTTATTCGCTTTGAATTTGAAGGTAATACGGCTTTTAAGGACGAAGAATTGGCCAAAATTACTGCTCGTTTTACCAACAAACCCATTGCTTTTAGCCAATTACTAGAAGCAGAATCCGTTGTAACCCAACACTACACCAATGCAGGATACATCAATTCGGGGGCTGTCATTGAAGCTGGACAGGTTCTATCTCCCAAGGGTGCAGTAGTCAAAATTCAGGTTATTGAAGGAGAAATCGAAGAAATTAAGGTCACTGTTGAGGGAAGATTGCGTTCTGATTATATAGGAAGTCGCTTAGCCATTGCCACTACAAAACCCCTCAATCAAGATCGCCTTTTAGAAGCTTTACAATTATTACAACTAAATCCCCTGATTAAGACAATATCCGCCAATTTATCCCAAGGAACTCGCCGAGAATCGGCTATCTTGTCAGTAACAGTCCAAGAAGCAGACACTTTTCAGATGGGTCTTTTCGGCGATAATGGCCGCGTACCCAGTATTGGAGATGTGGAAAGGGGTATTAATCTTAATCAAGGGAATTTATTGGGTTTTGGGGATAGCTTGAATCTCGAATATGCCAATACTGACGGTAGTGATGCTGTCTACTTTGATTATAGTTTTCCGGTTAATCCCCACAATGGCACAATTAAATTCGCCGGTCGTATTACTAGCACTAAGGTGATCGAGGAACCCTTTGATCGCCTTGATATTGAGGGAGACTCCCTTTATCTTGATTTGAGTGTTCGTCAACCGATTATTCAAACCCCAAACCAAGATTTAGCCTTGGGGATCACCTTATCCCGTCAGGAAAGTAATACCAGTCTTTTGGGGGTAAGATTTCCCCTATCTCCTGGAGCTAATGATAACGGAGAAACGCGACTTTCAATTATTAGATTGTTTCAAGAATGGACTCAAAGGGGTTCTCAGGATGTTTTGTCCTTACGTTCTCAATTTAGTTTTGGGGTAGATGCTTTTGATGCTACCATGCAAGATGGAGAGCCTGATGCTAAGTTTTTTGAGTGGCAAGGACAGGGACAATATGTTCGTTCTTTAGATACTGATACCTTGCTCGTCTTGCGTTCTAATCTACAGTTGACATCACGACCTTTAGTTCCCCTAGAACAATTTACCTTGGGAGGTTTATATAGTGTTCGCGGTTATCGACAGGATTTGTTACAGACCGATAATGGGGTTTTTACCTCAGCAGAATTGCGTTGGCCGGTTCTCAGAATAGGTTGGTTGGAAGGACTGTTACAGGTTGTTCCCTTTGCTGATTTTGGAGTCGCTTGGAACGATGAGGATAATGTTGTTCCAACCCCTGCACCCAATACTTTAGCCTCAGTAGGATTGGGTTTGCAATGGCAAATGGGAGATAATTTTACATCCCGCTTTGATTGGGCCATTCCCCTAACTAATCTCCCCGAACAAGGTGGGCGATCGCAAGATGAGACTTTTTATTTTACGATAAATTATCACTTTTTTTAACCATTTTTCCCCAAGGAGTCAGTTTTTCTTCCCATAGACTTTGATGTTTTCGGTAATTGAGTGGTCATACTAAATTATTCCAATTTCTTCGAGATCTCGCTTTAATTTGACTATTGCTCTGAACCAATCTCCCCGAACAAAGTGGGCGATCGCGAGACGAATGAGACTTTTTATCATTAAATATAGCTTTTTTTACACTGCATAGGTATCATCAATATGAAGCAATTCAATAGTGACAATTATTAAGATATATTAAAACTTATGAGTCAATTACCGAATAATTTAGCTCAAAATAATTCCCCGCTAATTTCCTCAGGAAATGAGCTGATGAGTCGGAGTTATTATGCCAAACATGAACAGTCACAATGGCCTTCGAGAAGTGGTATATCTAAAGCACATGAGATGGGAATTAAGGGCAAAGACGTTTTAGTAGGAGTTTTGGATACAGGAGTTGAGGCCGATCATCAAGAGTTTTATGGCCGCAATATTAAGTATCGTTATATTAATCCTTTTGGTAAATCTGACGGATATGATCATGAGGCTCGAGGTTTCGATTGCGATCAACGCGGCCATGGAACAGGAGTTTGTGGAGTTATTGCTGGTAACAGTATCGGGGTCGCACCTGAAGTCGATTTATATGTAGCCTCTGTTATGGAAAGTCAAGACAATTATACCAATTTTCTCAGGGTTATGAGAGGCTTAGATTGGCTTAGGGATCAATTTCAATCTGAAGCAAACAAAAATAAGCCGGCAGTTTTGAATATGTCCCTTCTGCTTCCAAGTTTTTCGCCCTTTACTCCTTCACCCGATATTCCTACAGAAGAGGCACTTAAACGTCTCATAGATGATTTACAACAAAAAATCCTTGAATTGATTACACAAGCTAATGTCTTAGTAGTAGCATCCATTGGTAATAGTGGTCCTGGTACATTTAATTATCCTGGTGCTTTCAAGGAAGTTATGGGTATAGGAGCCATAGATTTTGAGGGAAACCTATATGACTTATCTGGAAGTGGTCAACCAAGTAAAGAAGTTTCTAAACCGGATCTGGTCGGCTATGGCGTTAATGTCTGCACGAGCTTTAAGAGAGATTATAGGGGGATACATTTCTATAAGCAAACTAGTGCTACAAGCATTTCTTCTCCCTATGTAGCAGGTATTGCCGCTCTCTATCGTTGTCATGACCCTAGCTTAACTGTTATGGAAGTGAGAGAGAAAATTGTCAAGAACGCTTTTAAGCTAGAAAATCAACCCTCAGAACGAGTTGGCTCAGGATTAGCTAGGTTTGTTTAGCTCAATTTTCAGAAAAGTGTTATTTTAAAAAAAATCAAAAGTAGAGTCAAATCAATGAAACGAACATCGTTAATTAAAGCTACTTTGTCACTGGTGTTAGCATCTGTAATGATTATAACAATGATGCTGATCTCCCCTGGAGTTTCTTTTGCTCAAGATAAATATACTTCAAGCTCAGCCCTTGAAGCTTTAGAACCAGCTGCAACAAAGGGCGATTTTGCTCAAGTTACTACAACTTCAGCCCTTGAAGATTTAGAACAAGCAATAGACTTCGAGGAAAGAGGAGATATAGTTAATGCAGAGTTTTTTTATAAAAGAGTTATCGATCTGATATTAGCCAACAAAGAACTTGATTCATTTATTTTAGCCAAACAAAATCTTGCACAAATTAAACAGAACCGAGGAGAAATAATAGAAGCTAATCAATTAAAAGAAGAAGCAGAAGCTGGAGAAAAAGCATTGGGATCACCTATCTTTGTTGGAGGCGGATGCGGAGATCCACCTTGCAGAGCAAATGAGGATTTGAGAGGAGGAAGATGTCGCCCATGTATACCAGGTTAAAATGCTAACTGTCATAGACTTGATGTCTAAGATATCAGAAAAAGTATATTTACCCCTCTGCATAATTAGTGGGGTTATTCTTTCGAATGTAGTGATAACTGATTTAGTTAAGGCACAAGTTACCTCTGATGGAACTGTCTCTACCCAAGTAAATACATCTAATGACCTTGACTTTAGTATTACTGATGGTACTCAATTAGGCAGTAATCTTTTCCATAGTTTTCGTGAGTTTTCTGTTCCTAGCGGCGGCTCAGTTATATTTGCCAATGGCTTAAAAGTTCTGAACATTTTCAGTCGAGTTACAGGCAATTCCATCTCCCAAATTGACGGTTTAATCAAAGCTAATGGGGATGCTAGTCTATTTCTGATGAATCCGAACGGGATTATTTTCGGTCGTAATGCTCAATTAAGTATTGGTGGCTCTTTTGTTGCCACTACAGCAACTCAAATCAATTTTGCTGATGGTGTTGTTTTTAGTGCTAATGATACCCAAATAGATCCTCTACTGACCGTCAGTATGCCCATTGGTTTGCAATTTAGAGAAAATCCAGGAAATATTATCAATAGATCTTTAGCCAATCAAGGTAGTGGACTCGAAGTCTTATCTGGCAATACCCTAGCATTAGTCGGAGGTAATGTATTTATAGAAGGAGGCAGTTTAACAACAACAGGAGGCAGGATCGAACTAGGAAGTGTTGCTTCTCCTGCTATTGTTAGTCTGACACCCATACCCACGGGTTGGGCATTAGGCTATGATCATGTAGAAAATTTTCAAGATATTCAACTATCTAACTATGCTTTAATTCTTACAAATTTGCTTGATACAGAATTACTTGTTGAAGGTAGTGGAGATATTGTTCTACAAGGTAAACAGATTCAACTTTCAGGAGAATCTGCAATACTCGGCGATAATGATAGCGAAGTTTCTGGGGGAACGATAACAGTTAAAGCATCTGAATCATTAAGAATAAAAGAGGATAGCGTTTTATCAACTTTCTCGTTTTTTGGTTCTAATGGCTCTTCTGGTGATATCTTTATTGACACAAAGAAGCTACTTGTTGAAGATAACGGTTCGTTTATAGATACGGCAACTCAAAGTGATGGACGAGGAGGAAATTTAACCATCAATGCCACTGAGTCGGTAGAAGTAGATGCTAGAGGAGGCTTTAACCAATTACTAACTCAAACTTTCGGCAATGGCGATGCAGGAACTCTACAGATAACAACAGAAAGGTTAATTCTTCGTAATGGTGGTCAATTATCAAGTTCCACTTCCAATGTAGGCAAAGGGGGCAAAGTAATAATAAAGGCTTTTCAGTCTATAGAAGCTAGTGGTCAAGGTATGTTAGGGGATCAAATAGTTAGGAGTGGTGTATTTGCTCAAACAAGGGGAAATCAAGCAACGGGGGATGGTGGAAATATAAACATTAACACAGGGCGTTTAGTCGTTGAAGATGGGGCGAGTTTATCGGTTTCTGCTGTAAGAGAAAGTACAGGACAAGCAGGAAAATTGACTATTAATGCGTCTGAATCTATTTTTCTGAGTGATGCAGATAGTTCTTTGTTAGCAATAAGTGAGAGTCTTAAACCAGCCGGAGATTTAACGATTAATACTCCTTTGTTAACAGTTCAGGATGGAGCTAAGATATCTGCTTCGAGTCCCTCAAGTCAAGGGGGAAATATCATTTTGCAGGGCTTAAATTCTCTACAAGTTCGCAATGGCAGCGAAATATCAGCCACCACAGTCGATGGAACCGCAGGAAACCTTCAAATCAATCAAAATCAAAATCCGGTTAATAATCTAGAACTAAACAATGG
>DLXW01000102.1:2347-10776 GCA_003448685.1 Cyanothece sp. UBA12306 | reverse complement strand
CAGAACATTTGTTCTGCTATGATCAAACTATTGCTAAGACTGATAATAATGCTATTTTAGCTAGTGTTTGGGATGAAGTAAACGAGTCCTATTCTGGCAATAAAAATATTACCGTTTATCGCAGTCCATCCTGTGGTTGTTGTGGTGAATGGATTAAACATCTCGAAAAGCACGGTTTTCAAGTTACTGATCTTAAAACTGATAAAATAGAAGCTATCAAACAAGAAAATAATATCTCTTCTGACCTAGCATCTTGTCATACAGGTATTATCGATGGTTATGTGATGGAAGGCCATATTCCTGCTGATGATATTAAACGTTTTCTCACAGAAAAACCTGATTGGCAAGGGTTAACTGTACCTCAAATGCCCTTGGGAAGTCCTGGTATGGAATCAGGAGATAGAAAACAACCTTTTGATGTTCTAGCTTTTAACAATAAGGGAAAAATAAAAGTTTTTCAACAACACGAAAATTACTGATTTAAGGCTATGGTTAAAATAAATCGTCGTCAATTTATGGGTTTGACCATAGTGGGTGGGGGATTAACCGTTGCAGCTAATTTGTTGGCAAAATCAACTAAATCTGAAGTTAATAAAAATAAACAATTAGCTAATCTAACTAAGGTTTATCAAAGTAAAAATGGTTTACTAGAAGTTGATTTAGAAGCTAGTTACACAGCAGTAAATTTATCCGGTAAGACAGCTTATTTATTAACTTATAATGGACAAATTCCTGGTCCTCGTTTAGAAGTAAAACCAGGGGATAAAGTCAAGATTAAGCTAACTAATAAACTATCACAACCAACTAACTTACATTATCACGGGTTACACATCCCTCCTACTGGTAAAGGCGATAATGTTTTTTTGGAAATTAATCCTCAAGAAAACTTTACCTATGAGTTTGAAATTCCTCCTAATCACCATGTAGGAACATTTTGGTATCATCCCCATTTTCATGGTTACGTTGCAGAGCAAGTATTTGGAGGATTAGGGGGTTTATTTATTATTAGAGGTGAGTTAGACGAAATACCTGAAATTAAAACCGCACAAGAAGAATTTTTAGTTTTACAAGATTTTGCTCTCGATGATCAAGGAAGATTATTTTCCTCCAATCATATGAATATTATGGCAGGAAGGGAAGGCAATATTATTACAGTTAATGGAGAAATTAATCCCACTTTTAACCTTAATCAAAATGGTTTCTTACGTCTACGAATTCTTAATGCTTCTGCTTCTCGTTTTTATAATCTCTCTTTAGAAAATCATCCTTTTTATCTCATTGCTGCTACTCAAGGAGCGATCGCCAGTCCTCAAAAAATGTCTGAGTTACCCATTACCCCTGGACAAAGGGTAGAAATATTAGTCAAAGGCACTCCAACTCCCCAAACTTATCGTTTATTAAATTTACCCTACAATCGCGGTGGAATGGGAATGATGGGGGGAATGAGAGGAGGTATGATGGGTGGAATGATGGGTGGAAGACAAGACTTAGATACTCCCACGGTTTTAGCCACAATTAAATTTGATGGTATCAGTCAAAGTGGTTCTTTACCCACTAAATTAACTTCTATTTCTAGCTTACCTAAACCTGATAAAATCAGAACTTTTACCCTCAATCATGGAATGTTTCCAGGGATGGGAATGGCATTTTTAATTAATAATCAACCCTATGATCATCAAAGAATTGATACCCAAGTTAAACTCAATACAGTGGAGGAATGGGAATTAATTAACACGGGGGTGATGGATCATCCTTTTCATGTTCATACTAATGCTTTTCAGGTGATTAGTCGTAACGGGAAAACAGAACCTGATCGAGTTTGGCAAGATACGGTTTTAGTCCTTCAAGGAGAAACAGTGAAAATTCGCCTTTCTTTCCAGGATTTTACCGGTAAAACTGTTTACCATTGCCATATTTTTGATCACGAAGATTTAGGGATGATGGGGAATTTAGAGATTATTAGCTAACTCAGCGATCGCACTAACATCAATAATTTATGCTAAAATAGCAGACCAGAGAAATTAAATTAAGTCAGACTAAAAATGTCTAATATAGAAACAATCAATCATAATATTGTCAATACTTCTCTTCCTTCCTTACAAGAAATTGTTAAACTTTCTCTAGAAGAAAGACATAAACTATTATCACCAATCATACAAGAAATAGCAGAAGATGTTAACAATGATTCTGAATTAAATGTGTTTTCTGAACTAGACGGTGAAGGATTAGACGATAATGACGGTTAATCCGCAAAGAGGCGAAATTTGGCAGGTTAATCTTGCTCCAACGATTGGACAAGAAATTAATAAAAAACGTCCCGTAATTGTCATTAGTTCAGATCTTTATAGTCCTATTGCTTTAAGAATAGTAATTCCTGTAACAACTTGGCAAGATAAATTTATTAATCGTCCTTTTATGGTGAAAATTTACAAAAATAACCTCAATGGTTTAATTAGAAATTCTGCGGGAAATGTCTTACAGATTCGTAGTATTGCAACTCAAAGATTTATCAATAAACTTGGTTTAATTTCATCTAAAATTATGGAACAATTACTTTTAGCTTTAATCATCAGTGTAGATTATTCATCAGATACCTAACTCATTTTTGATGATAATCTTGGACAAGAATAACCGTGGGTTGGGTTACACTCCGTTTAACCCAACATCCCAGGTGTTAATTCTGACAAAAAACATCATAATAATCAAAGACGGGTTGATTTGTTGGGTTTCGTTCCTCAACCCAACCTACACAAGATCGTAGATCGCTTTTATCGGTAAAACTGTTTACCATTGCCATATTTTTGATCATTAAGATTTAGGGATGATGGGAAATCTGTAAACTATCACTTAAATCTTTTTTTGTCAAGGGCAGTCAAAAAATCTTAATATACAGTCCAGAGAATCAATGAAAATTTGTTTAACGGTAGCGATCACATTTTAGAGATTAACTGAGAGACTCGGAGGGGAAAAGCTAATCAAACGGTACTTAAAAGAGATTTTTGTTTGTTTTTAGATACACGAATAACCCATACCATGTAAAAAAATATCACGAAAATCACGAAAAGTCAATTATCTGGCAAATTCAAAAGAAATCTGGCAAAAGAGAAAAATGGTTAACTTATGTAAATCAGCCTTTGTGATACGGAAACCAAAACATTTTAGGATTATTGATAAGTTTTAGTTATTTTTTTGTTTCGACATCTTATACACTAAGCTTGAGATAATCTTTGAACAGATTTACCCCCTAATAGTTGATGAGTTTCCTGTAAAAAATCAGGTATTTTCTCTTGATGGGGACTGTTAATTAAGCAAGATTTTAGGTCAAATTGATCGACTTTTTTGGCATTTTGACCGGGAAACCAATGTCCGCCATTTCCTAATAAATTATATCTCATTGTTGCATAATCAATAAGATCATAGGCTAGAGCTAAATTCCTCAGCCAGAGGATTGTTTTTATGTTAATATTGCCTGGTGTTTCTTCGGGTTTTGGTAAGCCAATATGCCAAGTTTTAAACCATTCTTCTCCTAAAATATTAATAGCTTCTTGTTCTAATTGATTGATAATTTTGGGAAGAATTTCTGAGGAGTTATCTAACAAAGATAAAGTTTTTAAATGTTCATCAAAATCCTGGGGACAAGATGCTCCTACACTTAAAGTATTCACTTGAGGATGAGAAAGACAAAATAAATTATTAAATACTATAGGACTTAAAGGTTGACATAGTTCTACTAATTTTGGGGGAGGAGCATAGAGTTTACCTCCTTTATCAGAAGGACTAATGATAAAGACTCCCATGTCCTGTTTATTTGCTGCTTCTATGGCTGCCCAATTAGTTTGATTAATATAATACCAATGGAGATTAACATAATCAAAACAATCGGTTTTAATAGTTTTTATAATAACGTCTGTTGGTCCGTGGGTTGAAAAACCAATAAATCTAACTTTTCCTTGAGATTGCAGTTTCCTGGCTTCGTCTAAATAACCCCCTGGACGAAGACAATTATCTAGAATTTCTGGGGTATTAATGCCATGAATACCTAATAAATCTACGTAATCTAAATTCAGTAAAGATAATCCTCGATCAAACATTTGGCGAAATTGTTTTACGCCTTCTTTGGGAACTACTTTAGTTTGAACAATTAATTTATCTCGATCAAATTTAGGTAAAACTTGTCCTAATTGAATCTCCGATGTACCATAGGCTCTAGCAGTTTCAATATGGTTAATACCTACTTCTAAAGAACGATGGATGGTTGCTTCTAAATTACGTTGATTTTCTTCAGTAATTTCTGATAGGGGGAGATCTTGCCATTTATATTGATAGCGCATTCCTCCACAGGAAAAAACAGGCATTTGTAATTCAGTACGACCAAATCGTCTATATTGCATGATAATGTTCTATACAAAAACAACTTCTGTAGGGGCTTAATAATATTAAGCCCGCACTCAATGGGCTTAATGTTATTAAGCCCCTACTGACTTCTGACTTCGTTAAAGCCCAACTCTTTAGAGTTTAACTGAAAGTATCCAAAATTTGCCTCGCAGCTTCTGCATATTTTTGCACCATTGGTAGCTGTGGAAACTGCTGTGCAATTTCCAGGGTTTCTTGGGCTAAAGCAATTGATTTTTCGGGTTGAGATTCTACATAGAAAATGCTCAGATTAATAACTGTCATGGCTACATCGGGCAAAAAGGTACTGGGATTGTCTTGGGCTAAGTTTCTTCTAATCTCTCAGGCTTCCTCGTATTCTTTCTCGGCGATCGCTAATTCATTTTTAGCACCATGCAAAATAGCCAAATTGTGGCTCTTCTAGACTAAGTATGATAAATTAATAGTAAATATAAGGTAACGGGCAACGGGCAACAGGCAACAGGCAACAGTTTTTAATTATTTTAATTTATTAATAAGAGAAATAATCATTCTGCTTTCTTCTTTTAGTTCATTTATAATCAATTCAATCTCGTTAAACGTACATAATTGTATCCTTGCTGATAGAAGAAGATCTGTTTCTAATTCATTGACAGAACCTTGAGCAATATTTAAAATTTGACAGTGTTAAATCCCTACAAGAGTTTATTTGTAGGGACATAATACCATTATGTCCTAATTAGTGAGAAAATGAAAAGACGGATTTAACAGTGTTAAATCCCTGCAAGAGTTTATTTGTAGGGACATAATACTATTATGTCCTAATAACTTCTGACTTCTCACATATCATTGGAAGATTGCTATAGGTGATAATTTAATTAAATATGGCAATCAGTTTTGATGTTGTGAGAAAATGAGAAGACGGATTTAACATTGTTAAATCCCTACAAGAGTTTATTCGTAGGGACATAATACTATTATGTCCTAATAACTTCTAACTTCTGACTTCTCACGAATGACTTCTGACTTCTGACTTCATTAAATCGTGTCTATTAACTCTCTTTTACAACCATTTGAACGCTTTGGGATTAATCTTGGATTACAACGAATTAAATCCCTTTTACAAGACTTAGATAATCCTCATCATCAAATTCCAATTATCCATGTTGGAGGAACTAATGGGAAAGGTTCTGTTTGTGCTTATCTTGCCTCAATTTTAACAGAAGCAGGCTATAAAGTTGGGCTTTATACTTCCCCTCATCTAATCGATCAAACGGAGTCAATTTGCATTAATAATAAGCCAATTTCGGAAACCGATTTTAGATTGATTTTTGAACGAATTAAAACTACTATTAATCGCTATCAAGAAAGTCCCACTAAATTTGAAATATTAACAGCGATCGCTTGGGTTTATTTTGCACAACAAAAAGTAGATCTTGCCATCATTGAAGTAGGATTAGGAGGAAGATTAGATTCAACTAATGTTTGTGATCATCCTTTAGTTACGGTAATCACTTCTATTAGTCGCGATCATTGTCAAGAATTAGGTCCAGAAATAACAGATATTGCCTACGAAAAAGCAGGTATTTTCAAATCAGAATGTCCCGTAGTTCTAGGAGAAATTCCCCCAGATGCAGGGAGGGTTATTCAATCTCAAATTGAAGCTTTAAACTGTCCTTCAGTTTGGGTAAACCCAGCCATAAAAACTCAAGAAAATTGGGCAACCTATCAAGATATCAACTACCCTTTACCCCTCTTAGGAGATTGTCAGTTAATCAATTCAGCAGTGGCTATTGCCACCATCAAAATTCTACAACAAAAAGGTTGGCATATTCCTTTAACTGCTACTGAAAAAGGAATGGAAAAAACCCAATGGTTAGGAAGACTACAATGGATAACATGGCACGATTCTACTATACTTATTGATGGAGCGCATAATCGTGCAGCAGCACAATTTTTACGTCAATATATAGATAATCTAAATCAACCCATAACCTGGGTTATGGGAATGTTATCAACGAAGGAACACGAAGCAATTTTTCAAGAATTATTACGTCCTGATGACTACTTATATTTAGTTCCAGTTCCTGACGAAAGAACAGCAAATATAGAAGAATTATCTAACTTAGCCATTGAGATTTGTCCTACCCTAAAAAACTGCCAAACTTTTACAGATTTATCCATAGCATTAGAAACAGCTATTAACGAGCAAAATCAGTTAGTTATTCTCTGTGGTTCCCTTTATTTAATCGGTTACTTTCTCAAAAATCATTTTAAGACTTGATTGATCTTTTTTTCCATAGCTTCTAACTGTTCTTGATCATAACCCCACTTTGACAAAAAAGCTTGATATTCTCCTCCTTTTGTGGTAATACTTTTAAGTAATTTCTGTAATTCTTCTCGAATTAAATCGAGATTTAATGCTTGAATTAGTTTAGCTGATCTTTCACAAACTTTATCAGAACCTTGGGCATTTTCTTCATTATTATTACGGCGATGAGTAATAGCCATAGCTGTTGGCATTACAAGGTTTTTAACCATCAATTCGCTAACAATTTCAGGAGAAGATTTTAAAGCATTAAGAACAACAATAGAAGGAAAATCTGGTAAATTACTCTTACTGGTTAAATAGGCACCTAAAAAGTTCCTAGCACCCGTTCTGCTTTGAGCTAAATCAGTAATTCTTTTTTCAATTTCCTCATCGTTTAATTGTCCATTTTCCATCTGTTCTAATAAAGAATAGGCTAACTCAATGCCCTGTTCATTAGAAAGATTATCAGGAACTTGCCAAGTTGTCGGATTATTCATAGTTTTCAGCTATTAAATCATTAATAGGGTTTTGATCATATCTAACACAAGGAGCTAGAGAAATCAAATCATCGATATTCATTTTCATTGTTTCACAGATTTTATCCAAGGGTAAATCATTGGGATCATACCCAAAAGGATCTTCAATTTCCACCCCAATTTCCTCAATACCAAACACCGTAAAACTAATCAAAGAAACTAAGGGAGCCGTTAACCATTGTAAATCATCAACAAACTGGAATGGCAAAGTAAAACAATAAATAAAGACTAATTGTTTTAAATGGATGGAATAAGCTAGAGGGATGGGAGTTTTAAGAATTCGTTCACACCCTCCCAAAACATCAACCATTATATCTAATAATTTAAACATAGCTGTTAGTTGATAAGAATCAAAACAGCCTCGTTCATATTCTTGTTGCAGATAGTCGCTAATCCAAAAAGCAATCTCTAGAGGTGGATGGTGCATCAATTTTAGCTTTTCATACAAAACTAAAGGCATCAAATCCATTAATTCCTCATTAACCTTTTCCGATCTCAGGTGTAGCTTAGTAGCCACAGCAAAGGCAATTAATAAACGTAAAGTAGCAATTTTTTCTAAACGATCATCTGATTTATTTTCCTTAATTGTCACCCAAATAGTACGAGCTAAATTGCGCACCGTATTGATTAAAGTCCCCCAAAGTTTACGTCCTTCCCAAAATCTCTCATAGGCAGTATTAGTGCGAAAAACCAACAATAAACCCAAAACAATACTAGGAACAATACCGCTTTCCAAAGGCAAGTCCAAATCAATACCATTTTCGTAGAAAATAGTCACCACTAAACTAAAAATTGCACACAGAAGAACTCGTGGTATAATAGCCTTGATTACGGAACCACGCCATTGATAGAGAAGGCGAAACCAAGCTTTATTATCCCTTGGTTCTTGTTGATTCCATAATGCTTTCATCGTCAAGTTCTCCCATTAGCTCTATTTAGCTTTAGGACGGGGAAACTTCGAAGCAGCATGGAATTGCTTAACAGGTTGATTTTGCATCGCTTGTTTCATGAAATCGCGCCAAATTGGAGCCGCATCGCCTCCCCCTGTAACCCCTTTTCCGAGAGCGCGGTTAGCATCATCTCCAACCCAAACCGCAGTTGCTAATTGGGGAACATAACCAACAAACCAAACATTGCGTTCTGAGTCAGTGGTTCCCGTCTTACCCGCAGCAGGACGACCAATATTGGCTGCTCTTCCTGTCCCGCTAGTA
>DLXW01000102.1:0-2139 GCA_003448685.1 Cyanothece sp. UBA12306 | reverse complement strand
CCCGCTAGTAATTACCCCTTGTAATACTGAGGTTAAACTGGCAGCAGCCCAAGGATCAAGGACTAATTGGGGTTCAGGCGTGTTATCTAATAAAACATTACCTCGACTATCGGTAACCCGTAAAATAATCGTTGGTTTAGAATGCCAGCCATTACTAGCAAAAGTAGCATAAGCTCCCGCCATTTCCAAAGGAGTAACATCTCCAGCACCCAAAGGTAAAGAAGTTACAGCTTGTAAAGGACTGGTAATCCCTAAACGGCGACAAACTGCAATCACCTTATCAACTCCAACTTTAGACCCAACAATAATAGCTGGAACATTACGGGACTGTATTAAGGCTGTCTGAATCGGCATTGGTCCCTTATAACCCCCCCCATAGTTTTTCGGAGTGTAAATATTTCTACCATCTTTGAAACTAACGGGACTGTCGTTAACCACTGTGCTGGGGGTAAATTTACCGCTAGCAAAGGCGGTATAGAAAACAAAGGGTTTAAAAGATGAACCAGGTTGACGACGCGATTGAGTCACACGGTTTAATTGACTCTTATCGTAATTAACTCCCCCAACAATCGCTTTGATAAAATGGGTACGAGGATCAACTGATACTAGGGCGACTTGGAGATCCTTAGCATAAATTCCCCTTCTTCGTAGATTACGGTAGCCTTTTTCGACAGTTTCTTGGGCTTTTAGCTGAAGATAATAGTCAACAGTAGTTTGAACCCGCATTCCCCCTTTAAGGGTGGCTTCTTTACCGAAATGTTGCTCCAATTCTTCCATGACGGTATCAGTCACATAAGGCAGTTTACTGGCTCGCCATGCGGTAGGTTTACCCACCTTTAAAGGTTCTTTTTTCGCCGCTTCTGCCTCTTGGGGAGTAATCCAACCAAGATCGCTCATTCGGTCTAAAACAACCGCTTGTCTTTGCTTAGATTTACTATAATTGATAAACGGACTATAGGTTTCTGGAGCTTGAATTAGTCCAGCCATCAAAGCTGATTCTGCTAAATTTAGTTTAGAAGCTGGTTTATTAAAATAGCTTTCAGCAGCGGTTTGAACTCCATAGTTATTATGTCCCCAATAGATATTATTGAGGTACATTTCTAAGATTTTATCTTTTTCAAAAACCTGCTCTACTCGAATCGCTAGAACCGCTTCTGATAACTTACGATTAAAAGTTCTTTCTCTCGAGAGGAAGATATTCTTAACCAATTGCATAGTAATGGTAGAAGCACCTTCAACAACCCCTCCACTTTTATAATTAACCCAAAGAGCGCGTCCAATACTGGTGGGATTAATCCCGTTATGATAGTAAAAATGACTATCTTCGATCGCTAGTACAGCCCTTTTGAGTTCGGGAGACATATAGTCAAGTGGTACGACTTCTCGATTTGCCTCTTCATGGAGTCTCGAGAGTAGTCTCCCTTTAATATCGTAAATGTAACTGGTTTCTGTCGGGGTGTAGCTATTGAGAATACGCACATCAGGAAGATTGCGAAAACTAATAGCTAATCCCACCAGTCCCCCTGCAATAATGGAACTACCCAACATTGCCAAACCGAGGGCGGTTCCTCCGGCAACTTTGATCACACCTTGACCAAAGGATCTTGTGGCTGAAGGTGACTTTTTGGGTTTAGGTTGCTGTCGGATGGTGCTAAACGACACGGTAATTTTTCTTCCTCACTCCGAAAGATGGTTATTAAACAGAAGGTATACTAAAAAATTAAATTATTTTTTAGAATAGCTTACTAGAATTTGGCCAAGAGTCAAGATCTTGATCTCATCCATTATGCCTTATGTTTTCCAAAATTTGGGAAATGGGGGTGTTCCTAGGCAGAAAGCAAATTTTTTAACTGATAATTTATTCGATGGAAGTTTAACTCCAATAAATAATAAGCATGATCCCTATCAAATCAATGTTTGTAAATGTTGAATTAATTGAGGAGCTTGCATAGCACCTTCAATATGATCCACAGGCTGGCCCTTTTTGAATAAGACTAAAGTTGGTAAAGCCTGAATCCCATATTGGGAAGCTATTCCTGGGTATCTATCTGTATCAATTTTAATGACCTGTAGACGGCCACGCAAATGTGCTCCAACCTGTTCCAAAATCGGAGCCATCATTTGACAAGGACCACACCA
>DLXW01000105.1:9539-11088 GCA_003448685.1 Cyanothece sp. UBA12306 | reverse complement strand
ACCTAGAAAGTTTAGACAACCTTCAAGTAAACAACAGTAACATTACCACATCAACCCAAACAGGAGTAGCAGGAAGTATTAGTTTAAATAATCAACAACAAGCAGTTAATTCAGTAGAAATTAGTGAAAATTCCAATGTAGCAGCCCAAGCTAACCAATCAGGAGGAGAAGCAGGAAGCGTCAGCATTAATAGTAGAAACTTAACGGTTAACCAAGGTTCAGCCATTTCTGCGTCAAATATTTCAGGAACCAGAGGAGGAGATGTTAACCTCGAAAACATCGAAAGATTGGTGGTTAATGGCAGTGAAATATCAGCAACCACAGTCGATGGAACCGCAGGAAACCTCCAAATCAATCAAAATCAAAGTCCGGTTGATAATCTAGAACTAAATAATGGGAATATTACTGTAGAAGCCAGTGGAACAGGAAATTCAGGCAATCTAACAGTAAATGCCAAAACAGTAAATCTGCAAAATCAAGCCCAAATCTCAGCCTCAACTAATTCAGGAATGGGAGGAGATATTAACCTAGAAAGTTTAGACAACCTCCAAGTAAACAACAGTAATATTTCCGCTTCAACTGAAACTGGAAGGGCTGGTAATTTAACCATAAAAGCTACTGAATCAGTTAAATTAAACGATACAGGCAGTCTATCAGTAGAAGCGATCGCAGATGGTACAGCAGGAAATTTAACCTTAGAAACTGGTCAAATAAACATCATCGATGGTGGACGAGTCAGCGTTAGCAGTCCCCAAGGACAAGCTGGCAATATTACCATCTACGCTAACACCCTATCCCTAAATGAAGGCTTTATCACCGCCGAAACCGGAAAAAGTCAAGGAGAAGAAGGGGCAAATATCAGCCTCAAAGTCTTCGACTTGTTGAGAATAGAGAACGAAAGCTTAATCTCTGCCACAGCTAATGGTGTAGCTGATGGAGGTAATATTGAGATTGAAACTCCATTTCTTGTCGTTTTTCCGCCAACAGGTCCCGATGGTAGTGACATCATTGCTAAAGCTGAACAAGGTAGTGGAGGACGTATTGCCATCAATGCCCAAGGAATTTTTGGTATCCGAGAACGGAAGGCAACACCAGGAAATCGAAGCAATGACCTCGATGCCAGTTCAGAATCAGGATCAAGCGGACAAATAATCCTTAACCGAGAACTAGACCCCAACCGAGGCTTAGTAGAATTCCCCCAGACAGTGGTAGACCCCGACTCTCTCATTGCCCAAAATGCCTGTACAAGAGGTTCTAACAGTGAATTTGTCATTACTGGTAGAGGAGGTTTACCCCCAAGTATTAACGAAGATTTGACTAGCGAGACAACTCAAATAGATTTAGTCGAACCAGTTCCCATGATGGTTAGTGAGTCCAACAATATTGAAATCGGACAACCAAAAAATTTAGAGTCTTCTAGTTCAGAACAAAAGTCAATTGTTCCAGCCCAAGGATGGGTTTTTAATGAGAAAGGAGAGATAGTTCTGGTAGCTTATGATCCTACCATGACAACTGCTCCGCGTTTACCTAAAATGTCGGATGAATGCCC
>DLXW01000105.1:8707-9332 GCA_003448685.1 Cyanothece sp. UBA12306 | reverse complement strand
CTAAAATGTCGGATGAATGCCCTCGCTAAATTTTGTAAAATCCATACTAAAATGTCGAGAAAATATCTCATAATTGGCCAGAGATTCAAGAATATAGGCAAAACAATGTATAGAAAGCGATCGCTTATTTTATTAGCCTTAATGTTTTTGATTTCCCTTGTAGTTCCTCTTCTAGTTGCCCAAGTTTCCGTCTCAAATCCTATTGTTCAAAATCAACAAAATCCCCTACAATTAATCGAACAAGGTAAAAGGTTATATCAAACGAAACAATTCTCCGCAGCAGTAGTCGTGTGGCAACAAGCAGCAGATATTTTTGCCAAACGCGGGGATCTATTAAATCAAGGAATGGCGCTGAGTAATCTATCTTTAACTCATCAAAAATTGGGACAATGGAATGAAGCTAAAACAGCGATTAATCAAAGTTTAAAATTACTAAAAAATGCCGAAAAAAATTCTAATCAACAAGATATTTTTGCAGCTACTTTAGAAATCAAAGGCAAATTAGAATTAGCATTGGGAGAACCAGTAAATGCTTTTGAAAATTGGCAAAATGCTCAGAATATTTATCAAAAAAATGGCAACAAAAATAAAGTCATTCAAAGTCAAATTAATCAAGCTCAAGCTG
>DLXW01000105.1:0-8465 GCA_003448685.1 Cyanothece sp. UBA12306 | reverse complement strand
TTATTTTATCCTAGAGCTTGTAATATTTTGTTAACTGCTTTAAATGTTGACAATAAAGAATGTAATATCTCAGAAGAAGAATTAAAATTTATTCCTAAAAGTTCGGATACTTACTTACAAGTTTTAGCATTACGGAGCCTAGGCAACGTATTACAAATAACCGGACAAACAGAAAGTTCCCAAAGGGTTTTATTAAAAAGTTGGCAATTAGCCCAAACCCTAGAAAATAATGCCAAAAACTTGGGTGCAATTGCCTTGAGTTTAGGCAATACAGCGAGGATTTTAGGTAATCAAAAAATTGCAAAATTTAAAAATAAGCCATCATTAGAATTAAGAAATTCCCTAGACTGTATTCCCTCAGGAAAATATCAGACTATTGAACAATTTTATGGACAAGCGATCGCTTGCTATCGTCATGCAGAATTAACAAGTTCTTCTATTACTAAAATACAAGCACAACTAAATTTATTAAGTTTATTTATTGAACTAAAAAAATGGTCAAAAATACCAACCTTAATAGAGCATATTCAAAACCAATTAAATAACTTAACACCTAGTCAAAAAGCCGTTAATATTCAACTAAAATTGGCACAAAATTTAATGTGTCTTCAATCGATAATTATCGGCAATAAAAATAAATTTGTTACCCCTATTCTTCAGTCTTGCCCGTCAATTCAAGCAACGGGAAACAGTAAACAAGAGATAGCCACCGATAGGTCTGAAGTAATTAAACAATTAGAGGTTCCCTCTCTATCAGAGATTAAGAAACTGGTAGAAATGGCACTTAACCAGGCTAAAATCTTGGGGAATAAGCAAACCGAAGCCAATGCTTGGGGTTATTTAGGCGCGACCTATGAACTAATGGGAAATCTAACTCAAGCCAGACAGTTAACCGAACTTGCTCTGCAAAAGTTATCTGCTTTCGATCATCGAGAACTAGCTTATTTGTGGCAATGGCAACTAGGAAGATTATACCAACTTCAAGGAGAAAATAACAAAGCGATCGCCGCTTATACCATAGCCGTAGATATCCTTCAGTCTTTACGACAGGACTTAGTTGTCACCAATGCAGACATTCAATTTAACTTCCGTGATAGTGTAGAACCCGTCTATCGAGAACTGGTAGATCAACTATTACAACCCTCTGTTAATCAAGGGGGTAAACCAGGAGAAATCAGCCCAGAAAATCTTGAAAAAGCCCGCCAAGTGATCGAATCACTCCAATTAGCCGAATTAAATAACTTTTTCCGCGAAGCTTGTATCGATGCCGAACCCCAAAAAATCGATCAGATTGACCCCCAAGGAGCCGTTATCTATTCCATCATTTTACCACAACGCCTAGCAGTGATTTTATCCCTCCCTGGAAAGCCTTTAAGCTACTACGAAACTATTTTAAATCCAAGTTTAAATCATCCAAAATCAGAGCAAATAGAAAAGGTGTTTGACGATTTATTGGCCAATTTAAACCCATTTATTGCTAATGCTGAACCTTTGCGTCCTTACCAACAATTTTACGACTGGTTAATTCGTCCTTTGGAAACACAATTAGTAGAAAACAAGATTAAAACCTTGGTATTTGTTCTTGACGGTATTCTTAGTAGCGTACCTATGGCAACACTTCATGATGGACAGCAATATTTAATTGAAAAATACAATGTTGCTCTCACTCCTGGTTTACAATTGCTGAGTCAGCGATCGCTTTCCCCAGGACAGTTAAAAATTCTCGCCGGTGGTGTAGCTGAAGCACGTCAGGGGTTCTCTGCTTTACCTGGGGTAGAAGAAGAAGTAAAACAAATTTCTGAAATAGCATCGACAGAAGTCCTACTAGACCAAGAATTTACTCGTCCTCGTCTGCAAAAGGCAATTAAGTCGAGTTCATTTCCAGTTGTTCATTTGGCTACCCATGGTCAGTTTTCATCCCAAGTAGAAAATACTTTTTTATTGACTTGGGATGAACGCATTAATGTTAAAAATTTAGACCAATTATTACAAGAACAAGACAGACAACAGAACAGTTCCATTGAACTATTAATTTTAAGTGCTTGTCAGACAGCAACAGGGGATAAAAGAGCCGTGTTAGGATTAGCTGGAGTCGCAGTGCGTTCAGGAGCTCGTAGTACCTTAGCAACTCTTTGGTCAGTACAGGATCAGTCTACCTCTGCCTTGATGTCTCAATTCTATAAAATATTAAGTAAGTCTCGAATTAGTAAAGCACAAGCACTCCGTCAAGCACAACTTTCCTTATTGCATTCTCAAGAATATCAGCATCCTTTCTATTGGGCTCCTTTTGTTTTAGTAGGTAACTGGTTGTAGTAATCTCATCTAATTTTATACTCTCGATGCAAAAATTAATTTGATCGGTTACAGTATAAACAGATACCATTATTCTTTTTTCTTTACTATTTTTCCTTTACTTATCTGGATTTTTTGCTTAATAAAAATTCATTAAAAATTATCACAAATAGTTACCAAAAGTAATTTCAGATAAGTTAGCCTTGATTACTCCTCTAAGACATCTATTGTGTATCCCGTTCACGAGTAGATCAAATGTTAATGCTTAATTAAGTTTTCCAGCGCAATTGCCATTTTTTACCAATCAAGTTGTCATTTTGTAATTAGACAAACAAAAACTTCTTTTAATTCTGGTAGCTTGGTAGTCATGATTCTTGATCAAACAAAGCCATTAACATTCAAATTGTAAAGATTGACTTAGACTTTGCTCCTTGATTGTCTGGTTTAATGGAATTTCTCGGATCAAACTTAGCTACTATATTTTTGGGTTTTCTGTGGCCAGATTTTGGGATTATTTCCAAGACAGCCCTTAATTAAATTAATTAGGGTAAATTCAATCTAATAACCAAGCCTATGAAACACTTGACCGTAATACTGACGCTATTGTTCCCAAAATTCATTGATCTTTCTTGCAACTTATTTGGACTTATCTCCTTATGAACACAGCTAACATGATGCCAAACTCTTCAGTAACTTCCGAATTGAATCTGGAAGCTTTTGACACCAACGATCTTGATCATAGTGATACTGATCTTGAAGCAGTTGCCGTAGAATTTTCGCAACTTACTCAAGATTTAGGGAATCAATATGCTTCTGGATACAAAAAAACGGTCTCTGATGATACAGTGGGGGCATTTTTCAAAGAAATGTCTCGTTATCCCCTTCTTGATGCCCAAGAAGAAATTGAACTAGCCTATAATGTTCAATTTTCCATAGAAGCTGAAGAAAAACGTCAACAACTTCGAGAAGAACTCCAATGTATACCCACTAAAGCACAATGGGCTGCAGCTATGGGTTTTGAAAATCAACGTCAGTTTGAAAACCGACTCTATCGGGGACGTACGGCGAAAAGAAAAATGATTCGCTCCAATCTCAGATTAGTTGTCTCCATTGCTAAACGTTATCTTAACCGAGGTGTACCTTTTCTAGATCTGATTCAAGAAGGAGCAATTGGCTTAAATCGGGCTGCTGAAAAATTTGACCCCAACAAAGGATATAAATTTTCTACCTATGCTTATTGGTGGATTCGCCAAGCAATTACCCGCACTATCGCCAATGATGCCCGTACTATTCGCCTACCGATTCATATTGTTGAAAAGCTTAATAAACTCAAAAAAGCTCAACGCATCTTAAAGCAGCAATTACAACGTAATCCCAACGAAAAAGAATTAGCTGCTGAGTTAGAAATGACTCCTACTCAACTGCGACACCTCTTGCAATTACGCCGACAATCTTTATCCTTAAACCATCGAGTGGGTAAGGGAGAAGATACAGAATTAGTAGACTTACTCGAAGATCAAGATTTACAACTTCCCGAAGAACAAATGAATGAGGGAATGTTACGCCATGAAATCTCAGCCGTGTTAAGTGATGTTCTGACAGAAAGAGAAAAAGATGTAATTTCCTTACGCTATGGATTATCTACTAGCCAACCCCATACCCTAGAAGAAGTGGGAGGAATGTTTAATTTATCCCGTGAAAGGGTACGTCAAATTCAAAGTAAAGCGATGCGTAAATTACGTCGCCCTCAAGTCGCCCGTCGTCTCAAAGAGTGGTTAAGTTAGTTGATAGTGAATAGTTGATAGTGAACTGTTAATTATTCCTTGTTGTTTGTTTGAAAAATCAATGTCAGAAAATTTTACAATACGTCCGGCCCAACCGTCGGATGTTTCGACTTTGTTTGCTTTAATTAAAGCTTTGGCTGAGTACGAAAAACTCTCCCATCAAGTTACAGGCAATGAAGAGGCATTAGCAGAACATCTTTTTGGTAAGCAACCTTGTGCTGAGGCCATTGTTGCCCAATGGGGGAATGAATGCGTTGGGTTTGCTCTGTTCTTTCCTAACTATTCCACCTTTTTAACTAAACCAGGAATTTATCTCGAAGATCTGTTTGTCTTACCCCATTATCGTCGTCAGGGAATTGGGAAAGCTTTATTAACTTATTTAGCCCAATTAGCTATTAAAAGAGATTTAGGAAGATTTGAATGGAGTGTTTTGGATTGGAATAGTCCAGCTATTCAATTTTACCAAAAAATCGGGGCAGATGTGTTACCTGATTGGCGTATTTGTCGCGTGAGTGGGGAAACTTTATTTAAACTAGCTCAAGGTTGCTAAATTCTGGGTTACATTGGCATAAGAGCCATAAAATATGGTAGAATAGCCTAAATAATATTATAGTTTCGTGTTCCTTATTTACAAGATATTCCCTTTGAAAAACGACATACTCTTCAGTTAGTTTATGCAATTGAAGTTATTATTGATGGGGAGATCAGAAGTACGGGAACAAGGTGGAAAGGTTCCTTAATCACCAAAAATGGCCAAAAATTAACTAATGCCAGTATTACTGATCCAGAATTTGTCAAGAAATTAGATAGTGGTTATTGTCCTAGCAATCCTTGTCTAGTTACTGTTAGTCTGAGTATGCCTCATCGTCGTCAAAATTGGGCAGGAGATGATCCCTGTTGGAAATTAATTGCAGGAGTGATAGAGTTATCCAATTCGGATTTAATTTTAGTTGAAATGAAGCGTATTGGTTGGACAATTAAACAAGGACGAAATTATTTACAACAAAACTATAATAAGCAATCACGTCAACAATTAAGTAATGATGAAATTGAAGAATTTTTAGATTATTTAAAAGCTCAACAATTGTAATATATGATTTATTAAGGAAAAAATAAGTAACTAAAAAAACTATTTACTTATTTTGAGATGAACTATTATAGTTATATCAACCCTAAATCCTAAAATTAAAAATTAATCATCGGAGGGATTGAAACGTGAATTGGAAAGTCAGGGGTATTCGAGGGGCAACGACAGCATCAGAAAATAGCAAACAAGCTATAGCAGAGGCTGTTAGCGAATTGCTAGACAACATCGAAACCCACAATCAACTCGATCCCGAAGATATTGTTAGTGCTATCTTTACCGCTACACCCGATCTTGATGCCATTTTTCCGGCTGCGATCGCTCGTCAACGCACCAAATGGCAAAATGTTCCCCTATTAGATGTTCAACAAATGCAGGTGAAGAACAGCTTACCCAGGTGTATTCGAGTCTTAATTCAGATTAATACTCCTAAACTGCAAAAAGAAATCCATCATTCTTATTTACGTGATGCTCGTAATCTTCGCCCTGATTGGCATTTAACCCAATTGAATCACCAAGTTTCTTCCTCTGCTTTGTGAAACTTTAGCTAATGCGATCGCAGCACTGCTATCGTTATTAATTAAGCTCTTATCACTCAAAATGAGGATACTTGTTCCATAAATCCGTGGTTCGATGTAAACTCTGATATTCCCCTTCTCCTAAAATTAGATGATCTAATAGTGGAATATCCAAATAATCAGCACCTTGGAGCAATTTTTCAGTTAAATCGAGATCTTCCAAAGAAGGCTCTAAATTACCTGAAGGATGGTTATGAGCAACAATCAAGCGATTTGCTCCTTGTCTAAGGGTTTCGCGAAAAAGATCTCCTGGGTGTACTAAGGTTTGTGTTGCTGTGCCAATAGTCATGATTTTTGTCCCTATCAGCCGATTTTTGACATCTAAGAAAACAACAGCAAACCTTTCTTGATTTTGCCACATTAAATCATGACTCAACGCAGCAGCAGCTATATCTGGATTTTCGATTATTACTCGTTCCATTGGTCTAACTTGAAAAGCTCTTTTTCCCAATTCGATCGCTGCTAAGATAGAAGCCGCTTTTGCTGGCCCGATACCTTCAATGGCCATCAATTCTTGAGGACCCACATCACGCAACATATCCAAGGGTTCACGGCGATGTTTGCTCAATTCTTGCAAAATAAAATGTCCGAGTCCTACTGCTGACAGTTTCCCTTTCCCCTGTCCAGTTCCTAAGAGAATGGCTAAAAGTTCTGCTGTGGATAAATTTTTTGCTCCTAAAGCGACTAATCTTTCCCTGGGACGTTCATTGGTGGGAATATCAGCAATTCTAAGACTATAGGTCATTGATGCAGTTTCTTAAGATAATAAACCATCTATAAACCATTTTTAGTCTCTTGTCAGTGATCTTGACTGATCAATTTTGTTAACCGAGCAGTATTGAGTAGTGTTCTTAAATACATATAAAAAATATTATGTCAATCATTTGTAATCTTTATTTGCATTTTGTAATTTTTTGTTACATAATAGAAGACAAGGAGACGAAGTAATAACCAAAAGCTTCTCACTGACAAATTAGTCAATATTTAGAAAGACTCCTAAATAAAATTATGGTTTATACAGCAGCCAATCAGACAATCGCTATTAACACCCAAACTGTTGACATTTCCTCCGTCACAGCACAATTCCAAAGCTTAAGCACTGATGATAAGCTAGGCTTACTTTGGGTTATCTATACAGAAGTTGGTCGCTCTATTACCCCTGCAGCACCTGGTGCCGCTAGACTACAATTTGCAGAAGGTATCCTCAACCAGATCAAACAGATGTCCCCAAATGATCAACTAGAAGTGATGCGGGACTTAGTAAAGAAAGTTAGCACTCCCATCACCCGTGCTTACGGAAGCCTCACCAAAAACACTAAACTTGCCTTCTGGTATCAACTAGCAGAATTAATGAGAGCAGGATTAGTTATTCCTGTTCCTCCCAATTATCAGTTGAGTCGTGAAGCTAATTTAGTCTTCGCGGGACTACAAAACCTGAGCTTCAATCAGCAAATTACTACCTTACGTAATGCTGTTGTTGATATGGGAGTTGATCCCCTAGCATAGCTCTCTCTCAAGCACTAAGCATCAGGATTTAGGCACTAATAGCAATAATCAACCCTATTGTAACAAGGTTATGCCTTTTGACTTTTGCCTAGAAATATCTCTTCGCTTTGCAATTCTCCTAACAGTCAAGAGCAGGAAAACCTGCTCTTTTGTCTTGAAACCTTATATTTTCACCGTAGACTATGACTCTTATCCAAACTAAACCCATCTCAGGGATTACTGAATCTGTTATTGAAGCTTATTTTGAGAGCTTAAATTCAGGTAAATTCATGACAACAGCCAATTTGTTCGCTGTTGATGGTGTTTTAAATCCACCTTTTGATTCTCCGGTAGTTGGACCAGAAGCGATCGCTACTTATCTGCAAGCAGAGGCACAAGGTATGAAGCTTGAGCCCCTTAAAGGAACTAGAGAAACTTGGGAAAACCAAAGAACTCGAATTAACATTACTGGGAAGGTTCAAACTCCGTTATTTAGCGTTAACGTGGCTTGGACGTTTATCATTAAACAAACGAAAGAGATTGAGTTAGTCGAGGTTAACTTATTAGCTTCCTTAGCAGAATTAGCTAAATTAAGGCGTTAAACGGCATAAGCAGGTTGTTTGAAGGCAACCTCTAAGGCTTTTCGTCCTAATTCTAAATCTTGTGCCGAAGGAATCCAATCGGGATGGCTAGTCATTAATAAGCTTTCGACAGTCTCTTTATCGAATAAATGCCAAGTTAACGCGCCATCGACTCTCCCCTGAATAGCATAGCAATTCTCACTAATACAATAGACTGAACAGCGACCTACAACCCGCTTAATGGTCATTTTTTCTTGGGGTTTAAGGGAACGAAATTTTAGGATCGCTTCCTTTAATTCTTGAATCGATGATACACATAATCCTGGAATAACTACCTTGAATTTTTCATTGCCATTGACACTAATCCAATAGCGACGAGAAGGATCAACTCCTTCTAACCAAGGTAATTTATCATCTAGGCGATAGCGGGGAGAAAGGATAAATGGTTCTGTCATCATCTAAAGTATTTTGAGATCTAGAAAGTTATCTGTGTTTAGGTTCTGCTTCAAAACTTGTCTTCAGATCATAAAGGCTTATGACAATAGTGTCAGAAAAATTTACAAAACTTAATTAAACTTGATTTAACTAAATGTGTTGTTTCTGTGGATCAAGATTATGGTTAATTGGACTATTGTTTAATTCTCGAAATTATTGGGTCTAA
>DLXW01000001.1:11753-12312 GCA_003448685.1 Cyanothece sp. UBA12306 | reverse complement strand
CATCTGAGCGCGCAGCGCTATATTTTCTTTCGATTTAATTTATTTAAATTCTAGACTGGGATGAAATGGATTTTCTTTCCAAAGTTCATAATTTTTCTTGGCAGTTTCCTTTACCCGTTGAGGTAATGTTGTAAATAACTTCCTAAAACTTTTTGTTCTGGATGATCGCACTATTCCTCCCCAAAACCTTTGTCTTCAGTTTTACCTTCTCGATCTTCAATTAATGCCCTTTGAGCCATTTCTTCAAGAATCCCTAGCTCGACATCTGGAGCAGATAAACTTTCTTGCCATTGCAACTCATTTTCAATATCTTCGAGTAATTGTTGTGCAAGTTCGTTCTGTAAGTAGTCTGAGAGCTTTTGTGCTTCCTTGAACGCCTGTTCTAATAATTCAGTCATAGATTTTTTTATTTACTATGTTTCACTATTCTCACTTGAGCGATCGCGCTATGTATCTACCTTTCAAAACTATGTGATCGCTATTCCTAACTGTTACATAAACTTTATGCGATCGCTTCCAGGCCGAATCTTACTCAATTCTGAACGAATGCGCGTCAGTC
>DLXW01000001.1:10746-11552 GCA_003448685.1 Cyanothece sp. UBA12306 | reverse complement strand
ACTGACGCGCATTCGTTCAAAAGAAACATTATCTACTGCTAGATATTCCCCACGCATAACCGATAAATCTTTCACTTTAACGATGGGATCATTCATCATTTATCATTGAGCATTTAACATTTATCATTTATATTTAATGTTCACTGTTTTTTGATTCTGGAAGTTTTCAGAATAGAAAATAGTATTTTGGCTATTTCGTCGGCATCTTGATGTATGCTGGTAAATGATTTTTCGTCGATGTAGCCTGTATCTTTGAGTAGGGAAAGCCAGTATTTTGTTTCTAGGGTTTCTTTATAAGCGATAGATATTTTTGCTGAGAAATCTGCCGGAGAAATTCCGCCATTCGCTTCTGCAATATTCGCTCCGATAGATGTACCGCTTCTTAATAATTGTTTGGACAAAACAAACTCCTTCTTATTTTCTTGTAAATATTTGTAGGCATTAACAATTCTGATGGCGAATTTATAAGCCTTATCGTAGGTAACATTTTTTTCATTTAACATTTACTATTTTCCATTTATCCGTATTTATTGCTCAATGATAAATGTTCAATGTTCAATGATAAATGTTTACTGGCACGCTCTTGACAATGCTTCGAGATTCCCCCGCATCGCTTGAAAATAATATTGCGGATCGGTTTCTCCTGACTCAAGAGGGTTGATCTCTTCTAGAGATAGATTTAAGTCACTCGATATTTGCTCAATGCGTTTGTCTTCAATTCCTGGTTCAGTTAATATAGCTTTAACCTGATGTTCCTTAGCTAGTTGTTGTACCCGAACGCTTCCATTCCCAAGCCATTTTCTATT
>DLXW01000001.1:2883-10600 GCA_003448685.1 Cyanothece sp. UBA12306 | reverse complement strand
AAGACGCGCTTATAAAAGGTTACGAACGCGTCAATAAGAATATCAATGAAGGTAAGCAACCCTATCTGAAAATATCGAATTACAAGCCATTTTCTATTAAAACATCTGCTTGCGCTAACAATTTAGCATCCTCTGGGGTGGCTTGATAGTCGTGAACTTCCGTACCAGGGGAAATCAAAATATCGACTTGTCCCGTATCTCCCACTACAGCTTTAGTAAACAAATGAACGGGTAAAAAAGTCGTGACAATCTTGGGACTAGAACTTGTTGAGGGTGTGGGATCAGAACTTGTTGGGGGAGTAGGTTCTGTACTACAAGCGATCGCCATCAAACCAGTGAAAGCAGTAAGGAAAAAGCGTTGTAAACCTGCTTTGAGACGAAAGGAATGGAGTACAAAGAGATATTGATTAGTCGAACTCATAAAGTAAGCGCGGATAACTGGTTGATTAAAATGATAATCATTATTATACAATGAGAATGATTATCATTCTTTTATTAATCCACAGTGGCACTACCTAATTACATAGACCTAGCGATTATTGGTGCAGGAGTTCAGGCTCTAACGTTAAGCACCCACCTCTTACAAAAAAGCGCAAAGTATGCTCATAAATGTTTAATTTTTGATCCCAGTCAAACTTGGCTGAGTCAATGGCAGCAACAATTCGCAGCACAACAAATTCCTTCTTTGCGATCGCCGGCCGTTCATCATCCTGATCCTAACCCCCATCAATTAAGAACTTTTGCCGAACATCGCCATCATGAATTGTTTCCTCCCTATGATAGACCAGGGACAAAACTATTTAATGATTTCTGTAAGGAAGTAATTCGTCGCTCGAAGTTAGAAGATAAGGTTTATCCAGCCAAAGTTATCGAGATCCTACCGATTAAATCTGCTTTGCGTCCCCGATTTCAATTGGTTTTAGCTACGGGAGAATCTATTATCGCCCGTAAAGTGGTAATAGCTACGGGAAGTGGGAAAATGCAGTTTCCTGATTGGGTAGAGAAAATTACCTCAGATTACCCCTCACAGAGATTGTGTCATTCGCAACAGGTAAATCTAAACCAACTTAACATAAGAGGAGAAAGGATTTTAATTGTTGGTGGTGGTTTAAGTAGCGGACATCTAGCCAAAGGTGCCATCAATTTGGGGGCGACTGTTACCTTAATGACCAGAAAACAGTTACAAGAGAAAATCTTTGATACTGATCCTGGTTGGTTGGGACCCAAATATCTCAAAGACTTTCACTCCGAAACCGATTGGTATGTTCGTTACCAGCAAATTCAGCAAGCTCGTAATGGTGGTTCAATGACTCCTGAAATGATGCTGCAACTAAGAAAAGCATCTCATGAAGGAACAATTATAATCAATGAATGCTGTCGAGTTAGGAATGCACAGTGGCAAAATAATCTCTGGCAGGTTTATTGTGACGACGGAAGTAAACATCAATTTAACCGTATCTGGTTGGCTACTGGTACGAGATTTAATGTCAAAGAGTATCCCTTATTACAAGAGGTACTAAATACTTATCCGACAGAAATAGTTAACGGGTTACCCGTACTAGATAAATATTTACGTCTTCCCAAGTCTAACTTTTTTATTATGGGTGGTTTAGCTGCTTTACAAATTGGTCCTGTTGCCAGAAATATTCATGGTGGGAAAATGTCTTGTCGACGTATTGTACCAGCAATTGTTAAACCCAGTTTGGCAATTGGATAATTTTTTCTTCCTTGAACTATTCTTGTACTATTGAACTAGTCCAAGTTTAATAGTAAAATGATCGAGCAGTAAGACACAAAAAGTTAGACTGCAAGCTCTAGGGCTTCGGAATTTTTTTTGTGTTTGGGAGTTTTTCAATTATTACGATAAGATATAGCCTTGACCGCCCAATTCTGAGATAATAGTGTCATGGATTTACTCGAGTATCAAGCTAAAGAACTGTTTCATCGAGTGGGCATACCCATTTTGCCCTCCCAACCCATAGCCAATCTCAGCGAACTAAAACGCCTCCACATTCCCTATCCCGTGGTGCTAAAGTCCCAAGTGCGTTCTGGAGGTCGTGGCAAGGCCGGTGGTATTCGCTTTGTAGAAAATACCATAGATGCGATCGCGGCTGCCCAAGCAATTTTTAGTCTACCAATTTTGGGGGAATATCCCGAAGTTATTTTAGCTGAAGCTCGGTATAATGCCCAATCTGAATTTTTTCTCTGTGTTCTTTTAGATTATCAAATACAACGTCCAGTTTTACTGGGTTCGGCTAAAGGGGGTATTGAAATAGAAGCCCTTCTTAATCATATTGAAAAAGTAGTAATAGATCGGGATTTTTCCTCTTTTTATGCCCGTCGTTTGGCTATCAAAATGGGACTCGAAGGGAAACTGATCCATGTGGTGAGTGGGATTATTGAAAAAATGTACCAACTTTTCTGTGAAAAAGATTTAGATTGGATAGAAATTAATCCCCTAGCGGTTAGTCCTACGGGAGAAGTGATGGCCTTAGATGGAAAAATTGCGGTCAATGATGCCTCCGTCTCCCGTCATAATGATATTCTGACTTTACTTAATCCTCCGGTAGCTAATTCTCCTGTTAATTTAAGTACGGTAAAAGGTTTAGATAAGCCAAAAATATTGGGAGATCTTGACAAAAAAACCTACCCTTCTGCTCAAAGGATAATTCCTCAAACACAGGATATTTATCAAGTCTCAGCATCAGAAGAACCAGAAAACCAATCTCTAGTAGTTCCTAACCTCCAAAGTTCCCCAGCAGAAGGGGTAATCGGAATTATTAGTAATAGTTGGGGGTTGACGGTAACAACTTGGGATCTGCTCGTACAGCAAAAAGGAAAACCTAATTGTGCTTTTGTCATTGAAGAAAAAAATCCCGAAAAATCCCTGGTAGAACAATTCGAAGCAGTATTAAATCAGGCTATGAAATTAAAGCAATTAAGGGTCATTCTCGTTAATATTTTAGGGAGCGCCGAAACTTCTGAGACCATTGCCCAGGCGATCGCTGATTATTGTCAACCCTATTTAATCGAAGACAATGGCGATCGCTTACCAAGACCCACAGGAGCAAACACAGTCGAACGCCAACGCAATCGTCAAGGGCAAAATCCCTCCCTCCTAATTTCAGAACCTTTACCCTTAGTAGTTCGTTTAGTGGGTGGGGAATTAGATTCTATCAAAGATAGTCTTTCGAGTTTGAATATTCACTGGGATCAAGATTTAGAAACGACGATCACCCAAACCTTATCCCTAGCGAGTCTTAAGTAATAACTAAATTCTATGAAATGGCAAACTGACAGTAAAATTCTGATCCAAGGAATTACAACTCCCCTGGGAACTGAGTACGGAAAACGGATGAAAGACTTCGGGACTAACATTGTGGCAGGGATTAGTCTCAATGGGGAAGACTCTCAGATTGAAGGAGTACCTGTTTTTAACTTAGTAGAACAAGCTATCAAAGAAGTCGGCTCAATCAACATCAGTTTAATTTTTAACCCACCCTATTTAGTTTTAGATGCTGCTTTAGAAGCAATGGCTGCTGGGATTAAACAATTAGTGATTGTTTCTTCTGGAGTTCCTCCTCTAGATATGTTACGCATCCTGCGCCAAGCTGAAATAAGCAATGCTTTTATTTTAGGGCCAGGCAGTCAAGGGTTAATCATACCCAACAAATTCTGGTTAGGGATCTGTGAACCTAAGTTTTATTGTCCAGGAAAGGTAGGAATTATTGGTCGTGGCGATCGCCTCCTAGATGAAGTGGCTAGGAAATTAACCGAAAACAAATTAGGACAGTCTTTAGCAGTGAGTTTGGGGACTAATGGGGTGATTGGCTCTAATTTTGAGCAGTGGTTACAGACCATGGAAGAAGATGATACCATCGAGGTGATCGTTCTCCTCGGACAAGCTAATAATAGCGCCGAGTTAGCAGCCGCTGAATATATTAGTTCAGCAATTGAAAAGCCAGTTATTGCTTATATAACCGGACTGTATGCTCCTGTAGAACAGAGTTTTAGGGATGCCAAAACCATTGTGGCTACCCAACTTAATTCCTCTATTTCTCAGACTGTTAAACAATCAACCACCATTACTGCGCTTAAAAAAGCTAAAGCAAAATTAGCCCAGCGTTTAGGAGACATTCCTAAGTTGGTTAAATCGTCTATACCTGGTAATACCCAACAAACAAGAGGAAGAAGAAAAAAGCCAGAAGACGATCAATGAAATATGAAAAAAATAAAATCTCTCAAACTGTTGGGTTAAAAATACTAAAATTAAAGTAATTGAGTTCTTAATGCGATCGCAGTTGCGACAAATATTATGGTAGAAGAAACAACATCTAAACCCGCTAAAAAGGAAAAACCACCAGCTGTGGAAGATAAACCTTTCACTGAATTTATGGAACAGCATTTTGCTCCAACTTTACAAGAGAGATTGAGTAAAGAGGGACTTTCTGATATTAAGATTTCCTTTGCGAAGGAAAAACTTCCCATTCCTGGTACTGATAGTAATGAGGAATATTGGCAAGTAATTGGTACTTGGGATCAGGGAAAACGTCAGTTCAATTTGTATTTTTTGGCTGAAAGTATTAGTGGACAAAAGGCTTTTTCTTATGCCACTGATGGTCGTCCTCCGAGTACAATGGAATCTTTTATGATTGATGAAAGAAAAGTTAATCTTGGTTTGATGGTATTGTATACTTTACAACGCCTAAATGGTCAAAAATGGCTAACTCGTAATTAGTTAAACTGGCAATTATTCCTGAATTATTTTGGCGATGTTCGGTCAGCTAAAACGCATTTAAAATGCGTTTTAGCAAAGAAAAAAAGAACAAGAAACACACCAATTTAATTGTCAGATATTATTGATAATGATTAACAATGCACTTAACTTTTGAATCTTTCACCGTTAATAAACGCTTTCCTTTAACTATTAGTCGGGGAACTTATAGTGAAAATACTAATATTTGGTTACGAATTGAGTCTGAAGGAATAGAAGGATGGGGAGAAGCTACTCCTTTTTCTGTGGTTAGTGGAGGAGGCAAAAATAATGATCAATTACAACAAGAATTACAAAGTATTATTCCACTCATAGAAATATTTGAACCCCTACAAAGTCAAGAAATAGAAACAGTTTTGAAAAAGAATAAAGTAACCTCATCTCTACGAACTGCCATTGATCTTGCTTTACACGACTGGTTAGGAAAAAAGGTTAATTTACCCCTTTGGAAAATTTGGGGATTAAACCGCGATCGCATCGTTCCTACTACGGTAACTATTGGCATTAGTTCCCCAGAAAAAGCTAGAGAAAGAGTGAGAAATTGGCTAAATTTCGTGGATGTTAAACTATTGAAAATTAAGTTAGGTAGTCCTGAGGGAATAGAAGCAGATAAAAGTATGATTTTAGCTATTCGTGAAGAAAGTCCCCATCTACCTTTAACAGTTGATGCTAATGGGGGATGGAATTTAAAAGATGCTATCTCTATGAGTGATTGGTTAGCAACTCAAAATGTTAAATATATTGAACAACCTTTTGCAGTGGGAGACGAAGGAAATTTACCACAATTTTATCAGCGATCGCCTCTTCCTATTTTTATAGATGAAAGCTGTTTTAATAGTCAAGATATTCTCAAACTTTATCCCTGTATTCATGGTATTAATATTAAACTAATGAAAGCAGGGGGATTAAAAGAAGTTATGTCGATGATTGCCCTTGCTAAAGCTTGTAAATTGCAAATTATGTATGGTTGCTATTCTGATAGTAGTTTAGCTAATACTGCTTTATCCCATCTTGCACCTTATGCTGATTATTTGGATTTAGATAGTCATTTAAACTTAATTGATGATCCCTTTGAGGGAGCTACTTTAGAAGCAGGAAGATTATTACCTAATAACTTACCAGGATTAGGAGTAAAATTAAGAAGGCTTCTTAATAAAAAAAAGGTGGAATAGTAGCTACCTTATGGGTTCAAGGCAGTAGTTCCTTTAAGCTGTAAGGACATTGCTTAGGTAAGCCGATTTCATATTCAGCCTCGACAATTTCCACGGCATCTTGATAGATTTCTGAGAACTGTTTATCGAGCTTAGGCTTCATACTTGGAGCTAACTTGCGCTTGAGATTTTTCTTAAAAGCGATCACCTCAGACTTCCACTTGTTGCGGCATTCAGGTATCCGAACGTAGTCAATCTTTAAACGATGTTCAATTTGTCTCATTAATAAGCTGACTACGGCACTATATTCACTACGTCCCAAGGCTTCGATTTCCTCAATAATGTTGTCCCAATCCAATGTTCCTAAATGCTTTAACTCCTGATGGTTATTGACAAGCTCTCGTAAAGCTTGAGCCTGTTCTATTGTCCATTGATAGTAATCTTTTTCGTAAGTTAATTCCGATAGTATCTGACTCATAGGGTAAACTCCTATAGAATTAGTTAACTCTACTGTAAAATCAAAAAACTGAACGAATTCGGAAGCTGAAAGCCGAAGCATGACCATTAGTGGGGTCAAAAGCGGGGTTGATTACTGACTGATAGTTGAAAGTAACGTCCACCTCTGGAAATAAGGGAAATCGGTAAAATACCTCTACATTAGATTCACCTCGGGAACCTGGGTTAAAGGGTTCTGCCCAATTGAAAGCAACGCCAATGAGATCGTTCTGAAGTCCATCTGGACCGAAAGGATTGTAGAACAGTAAATTTACCCCTGCTAGATAACGCCATAAAGCTGAACCATTAAAACTTCGTCCATACCTCACAATTCCAATCAAATTCCCATCATCACTTAATTCTTGCTCTAATTTAACAAAAAAGCCCCAGCCCCCTATGCCAGTGCTGCCATTGATGGGTTCGTTATCTTTGGTTCCATCATTGTTCCAAATATTGAGCTTCCAGAACCCTGACTTAGCAGTTTTCGGGAAAGGTTTGAAGCTAAATTCAATAGCTTTGTAGAAATCTCCTTGCTCGATCTCTCCAAAGTTAAAGCGATCGCCATTAGCATCCGAAATTAGACCCAAGATCTTAAAGCGATCGCTGGCATACCAGACCCCAGCTAAACCCACTCCAGAGTCGGCGTGAGCGTTGGTGAAGGAACCTGTCCCAGCTGTGGTCACAAAAGTAGTTGTTGCATTGAGATGCTGAGAACTGTTTAAGATTGCGTCTGGGGTAATTTTACCAATCCGAAAAGCCCAACCCGCTTCTTCACTTCCTTGTTCCCAGTAAAGGTTTCTCAGCACGAAAGTGGGATCGTACTCATCAAAAATATTAGCGGTAGAGATGCTTAGCAAGCTATCAGGACCTAAAGAACCTGGTCCAGTTGTCCCATAATCCCAACGACCTTGAACGTGAAAAAATAACTCTCCTTGGGTGGGCTGTTGCCAATCAACCAGTTCCCAACTGCCAACGAAATCGATGGCCGTAACTGTACCCCATGCGTCCGTTTCCGGCAAAGACCGATTGAGAACTTGAAACAGGTGGTTAAAGACAAACCCCAACTTGAGGCGGATTGCCTCATAGATGTCACTTTTAACCGCATCTGTAAAGTCATGAAGGGGCTTCAAAGGAGAAACTGGGAAGACAGATTCCCGTTGAATCCGTCTTTCCTGGATTTCTGGGAGGAGATTGGATGGATCATCAAGATCCCCACCAAAGGGAATAGAATCGCCAGGATTTTTTGGCTCTTCTTCTTTCTCTTCGGTATTACTGGTTATCAAAAAAATTGGGTCTA
>DLXW01000001.1:0-2614 GCA_003448685.1 Cyanothece sp. UBA12306 | reverse complement strand
CAAAAACAACTTCTGACTTCTGACTTCTGACTTCTGACTTCGTTAAGGGGTCATAGGAGTTAGCCTTTTCCTCTATGGTTTCATCAATGGGCTTCAGAGGAGAAACCGCTAATATAGTGTCTGGTGGCTCTATTTTTTCCTCGAGTTCCCACACAAGAGGGTAAGTCTCTTCAGTCCCACTACCAACAGGCAAAGGAAGTTCAATGTCCTTGTTCCCCTCCTGATTGATACTAGGATGGGAAGATGTTTGGAGAGAACCCCCTAAAACAGATTCTGCTGGCTCTATTGTTTCCTCGATTTTCCAAACCAGAGGGTAAGGTTCTTCAGTCTCGCTATCAAGGGAAAAAAGAAGTGGAGGATCATCACCTTGGCCCTCGTCATTGGCATTAGCAGTTACCACTGTAGATAAACTTAGTAAGCTCAACAAGGTGATAGAGATAATTTTGACAGGGAAAATTAAGCGTTTGATGATACTTATCTCCAACTGAGAACAAATAATAACTATTCAAAGAGAAGAAAGTCTTTGTTAGGTCATCCCAGAATTATTAAAGCCCCCTGCGATCGGGAAGAAATTGCCAGTTGTGTACATATTGTATCCATCGAGTAACGCCATGCAGAAGTGTGCAGCCTCTTTCGTTTCCCCGAGTCGTCCCATGGGAATCTCTTCGAGCAGAGCCTCTAAAATTTTGGGGTCTTTGTCTGCCCCAAGAGTCTCCTTGAAACCAGGATAGTTCATGAAGTTAGTGCCGACGGCGTTGACACAGACATTCTTATCGGCCACTGTCAAGGCGGCGCATCGACACATCATATTAGCCGCCGCGCGCATCACGCTGTATGACATTAGCCCAGGATGAGGCTTCTCACCCGTTGCGCTGGTTTGCACCACCACCTGTCCACCACCGGCGGAAACCAGGGGTGGAAGCACTGCCTGCAAGGCATACATGACGGCTAAGCAGTTTTGTTCATAGGAAAGCTGCATATTCTGGGGTGTCTCCTCAAGAATGTTCTTCCCCCCATGCCAGGCAGTGCGGATAAAAACTGAATCGTAGCCGCCAAACTTGTCCATCGTCACATCGACCACCTTTTGGATTGCCCCCGGCCGGCCTTCGTTATTGGGCCCTTCCTGTTCGAGTCCAGGGACAACAACCACATCCGCCGCACCCAACCGGCGCAATTCGTCGGGGAGACCTGTTTTAACGTCGGCAATGACCAGATTGTAATTCCGTCTGGCAAATTCTTGCGCTAGGTAGGGCCCGATATTCAACTGAGTATCGGTAATGATGGCGGTACGAATACCGGTCTTAGAGTTAGTTCTCAGTTTTGTCCCTGGTGGCTTTGGTGCTTGAGCAATGGTTTCTTGGGTTGGTGGTGTTTCTGGTGTTTGTGACAATGCTTTATTGATTCCTACACCAGCAACGGTGGTGGCAGCAGCCCCTCCGATTAAGAAATTACGGCGATTCGAGCCTTTTGTCTGTTTTTGGGAATCTGAACTCATGATCTTCTCCTCATTCATCTAATAAAAGTACGCTAAAAAATCTTCAAGTTTTGGGTCGGGTTGCTGCAAAAGGAATATCCAGATATTTGATAGCCTCAGCACCATTAACAATGGGGCGGCCCACTTTATTGATCAGTTCCTTAGCCCTCTTCAACTGCTCCAGATTGCTCGGACCGCGCCACCAATCCTCAAGCCCCACACGGAAGTTACCGCCACGTTCGAGTGCCATGCGGGCAAGGGGCGTATCCATAATGTCGCCTCCAACCATGCCAACCGACCATTTCAGGTCGAGACCCTCGATCATATGCAGATAGAGTTGCAACGCCTCTGGGATTGGTGGTGCCATACCGGCCCAATCGTAATCGGCAAAGTACATGATGACCTTGGCTCCGCGGGGAAGAGTGCCGGCCCTTGCCATGGCGACAACGTTCTTCATCCAGCCAGGCTCGAACACAGAGATCGAGGCCCCAGTACCAAGATCGTTACAGACATCAAGGACGATCTTGTTATCCCCAGGCCAGAAGCCGTACCACCAGAATTTATCTGCGGGGCCTGGCAGACCATTTTTATCGTAGACCGAGATCGGAACGACCCCAGTGTCGAACAAGACCATATTGGCGGCACCGGATTCGGCCAGTTTTCGGTAATGGCCGCTCTGAATTTCTGGCTGCCAACTCTTCCGGTTCTGATGATATACGCTGGGGTCGAAGTTGGCCGTTGGGTAAAGGATTGCGTGGGGATGTTTTTCGCGAACAGGCTCGAAGGCATCTATGTAGACCTGGGCAGCTGCACCCGCATCCTCCATTGGCTTGTTGGTGTGGGCGTGAACGATCGTTGCCCCCGCATCGAGACATTCAATTGCTTGCTTTGCGATTTCAGCCGGTGTCTCAGGAGCAGTTGGGTTAACCTTTTTGTTGGTCGCCCCATTGATCGCAACCTCCAGAATCACCGGCTTCTCTTCTTTCTTGAAAGCGAAATTGCTGCGCAATCCGGACGTTGCCGGTCCGGCGATCGCTCGGCTGGCTGCCAGGGTGGCACCGGCGGCCGCTAATGCTTTTCCTAACTGTCTTCGCTTCATAAACTTCTCTCAATATCTTGACCTCGATATGATTGATGAAT
>DLXW01000323.1:1297-5148 GCA_003448685.1 Cyanothece sp. UBA12306 | reverse complement strand
ATTCTACATTCTAAATTCTAAATTCTAAATTCTACATTCTACATTCTACATTCTACATTCTACATTGATACCAACTGCTTGGGATATATGAGATAATCCTTCTTGTTTTAATTTATCAGCCAATCCTCTAACAATTTGTGGCATAATCCAAGGACCTTGATAAATCCATCCGGTGTAAAGTTGTAATAAACTTGCTCCTGCTGTAATTTTGTCCCAAGCATCCTCTAGAGTAAAGATTCCCCCTACACCAATAATTGGTAATTTTCCTTGAGTTTTCTGAGCAATAAAACGGATAATTTCTGTTGAGCGATCGCGAATAGGTATACCACTAATTCCCCCTGCTTCTTCTTCAATTTTCTTGCCTGTTTCTGGTAATATTTGAGTTTTTAAACCTTCTCGTTTAATTGTAGTATTGGTAGCAATAATTCCAGCTAAATTATGAATTTGTGCTAATTCAATAATAGTGATAATAGCCTCCAATTCTAAATCAGGTGAAATTTTGACAAACAAAGGTTTTTGCTGTTGATTAGCTTCTTGTAAAGCCTGTAAAATACCATGGAGTTGTTCTCCTTCTTGCAGCGATCGCAGTCCTGGAGTATTGGGTGAACTGACATTAACTACAAAATAATCAGCCTGGTTTTCGAGATAGCAAAAACTCCCTAGATAGTCCTTAGCTGCTTCTTCTAGAGGAGTAATTTTAGATTTACATAGATTGATCCCAATAGGTATGGTTCGGGGGTGACGCTGCCAAATTTCAGCCAGTGTTTGGGTAATAATTTCAGCCCCTTGATTATTAGCACCCAGACGGTTTAAGGCAGCTTGATCAAGGGGTAAACGAAATAAACGGGGTCGAAGATTTCCCGGTTGGGGATGGAGGGTAACTGCCCCTAATTCAGCGAAACCAAACCCCAAATGACTCCAAATTCCGGCAGCCAGACTATTTTTATCGCATCCAGCAGCTAAACCAACAGGGTTATTAAAATTTAAGCCCCATAGGTTTTGTTTAAGACAAGGATCATCAACAACAAAAGATTGATCAAATTGGGAAAGCAACCAATTTCCCCCTACAGTGTGACGGGTGCGATCAAGAATATTTAATGTTTTTATCAGTTGTAAATGCGCACCTTCTGGATTACTTTTTGTCGCAGTCAATAGCAGGGGATAAAACGGTTTAGCTAGGTTTAACATAATGATAACGCTCTAATTTAATCTAGTCAAAACTGCAATCAATTTACTATTTTCTTGCCTGTTTTACCAGATCAATTAGAGTATGGTGTGCATCTTCAGCGTCTTCTAAGACATGATCAAATGTCACCCTAACGGGAACTGTTTCTCCTTTAATTTGCACAGACAAATTCATACCTTTTGGATCAATATTGACCATTTTTGCTGTTTCTACTTCTGGTCTATTTCCAAATACTTTGGCATAAAGAACAACAGCATCAAGATGATCTTCATTCATGTGTTTGCAGATACGATCGCTGATAGCAGGAGTGATCGGTTCAGACATAATTTACTTCCTAAGAATATTGACGACAAAATTCAATTATATCTGATATTTGATCCGTTTGGTTCGGATAGTTAATTTGAGGACGTTTAATGACAATTAAAGGAATGCCTAATTGTTTAGCAACTAAGGTTTTAATGTCTTCTCCTCCTTGTTTTCCCGATGCTTTAGTAACCACAAGAGAAATTTTCCATTGTTGCCATAATGCCCGTTCTAATTCTAGGCTCATCGGAGGACGCAAGGCAATTAAGCGATCGCTGCTAAAACCAGCATTTATGGCAGCTTCTAATGATTCTAGTCTAGGGAGAACACGAGCAAATAAAACCGCGCGATTTTGCCAGTTTTTAAACAGAGGTAATGCTTGGTAACCTACTGTTAATAAGACTCGTTGTTTTTCTAGATATTGGTTATTAATTAGTGTTTCAAAACTATCGAGTAAGATAACGTGTGAGTTAGGATTAATAGAAGGTCTTTCATAACGTAAATAGGGAATATTTTTTTGTTGAGCAATGCTAATTGCTTGTTGGGAAATTTCCACAGCATAGGGATGGGAAGCATCTACAATGGAAATAATTTTCTCTTGTTGGCATAATTCCTTAATTTGTTTTTGATTTAAAGCTCCTATTTGTATAATTAAATAGGGACTTATAGGATAAAGGTTTTGGGCATTTTTAGTGGTAACAGTAATTAAACATAAAAATTTGTGTTTAGCTATTTCTTGAGCAATGATAGCACTATCCCCTGTACCCCCAATTAACCAAATTTTATTCACCTTAAATTACTGATGACAAAGTAGTTGCTACTCTCGACCTTTCAGGGCTTTTTGAAAGTTTTGGCGATAAGAGCCATTGACAATAACGAGAATTGGCCACAATAAGCTTAACATAAGTTTGGTTGGTAACTGACGACTAAAGTTAGTACAATTGTAGCCTTGAATAAACTTCCAGATACCAGCTAGATAAACCGCTAAAACAATAAATGGGATTATTTTTACCATCTCAATACTCTTTTTACTATAACTAAATTAAGGGTCTATTGTTTTTAATTTTAACTCAATTACTAAGCTGTTGTCCATTGAAACCACTTATTGCTGAAATTAATAAAAAAGCTACAATATGTTTCGTTTTTGCCTTTATTATAAATTCCTTTTACCTTTGTCAATGGTATTTGATACTAAATCCGCTTATTTTAGTACAGTAACGTTTTTTTTCCTGTACTCCATTGCTGTCTAATGCTATTATCTACTTTCTAAATCGGATTTAGTATAAATCGTTGTTATTACCAAAAATTTTTAATAATTTTCCCAACCCCTAATCTTCACAACCTGAACCCTATCTCAACTATTCTCTGTTTTACTGAGTTTATCATAGATGATTTTGCTGAAATTTTTTAAACAAAAAATAGCAAAGATAATTGCTTGTATTTTGAATTATTTGTTTTTTGAATAATTGTTGACTGATTATCTTTTAATCTCTCGATATCTGCTAAAACTTCTTGAGCGCATGAATAACGATTTTCTAAGCATGGTTCTATCATTTTGTCCAAAATATCAGCAAGTTTTTGATCTACAGCAATTGCTTGGTTTTTAGCATATTCTTTCCATTGCCAATTTAAGCCTTTTCTATCATAAAAACATAATTTATCTATTCGGTTACCGTATTGGTCATGACTCGGAAAACTTTGAGTTAATAATCTTAGAGAAGTAACTCCTAAACTATAAATATCACTCCCAGGACAAGGCTGTCCCATCATTTGCTCCATTGCTGCATATCCAGGGGTATAAATAACATTCGCGCCTTTTTGTTGTAATGTACTATTGAATTGTTTGGCTGCCCCAAAATCAATTAAAATTAAATTAGGTGCTGAACTCCTACGACGCATAATATTTTCAGGTTTAATGTCGCGATGTAATACTTTATGACTGTGAATATAGTCTAAAACTGGAAGTAATTCTTGAAGGAGTTGTAGAATTTTTTTTTGCTTAAATCTTCCGTTCTGTAATACTTCTTTCAATAAGTCATGACCATCTATGAATTCTTGGACTAAATAAAGAGAATCGTTTTCGAGAAAATAAGCGTGTAATTTAGGAATTTGAGCATGGGAAAACTCAGATAATCTCTTAGCTTCCCTTTGGAACAATTCTTGTACTTTTTTAAGGTTATTTCCCTCCATTGGGGTAATTAATTTTTTGAGGACTCTAAGTTGATCTCTTAAATGGGTATCTTGGACTAAATAAGTTCGTCCAAAACCTCCTTCACCTAGAATTTTTATGACTCGATATTGATGAAATAAATATTCTTTTGCAGTTTGGCTCAAATCTTCTCCACATCCCCGACATCTTGGT
>DLXW01000323.1:0-1211 GCA_003448685.1 Cyanothece sp. UBA12306 | reverse complement strand
AGATTATCAGGGTTTTCAGGGTTAGAACAACTAGGATTGAGACAATAACGCATTTTGAGAAAGATGGACTAAAATAATTGTGAATAATCTAATATTTCTTTATTTAATTATACAGTTAATTTATTGACTCAATAATTCAAGATTAGCTAATAATCCTTGAATTGGATGGGAAGGTAACCATCCTGAAAATCTTTTAACTTGTGAACGACAAGAATAACCTGTTACTAAAAAATATTGTCTATCTTCTGGGTTGGTTGGTAAGTGTTTTTGCCAACTACTTTGGTAGATTTCTTGGGAATATTGATAATGTTCTGATTCATGACCATAAATGCCAGCCATACCACAACATCCCGTTGAGATTAAGTTTAAGGAAATTCCCATTTTTTTGAATACTTCTTGCCATTGTTTTTGGGACTTAACAGAGAGAGATTTTTCATTACAGTGTCCTAATAAATAATAGACATTTTTGGTGGGAATTTGTGGCAGAAATTCCCCTTGTTCTAATAAAAATTCTTGAATCAATTTTACTCGATCACTAATTCCCTTACCCCCAGCAATTTTGACATATTCATTCCTATAAGTTAAAACTATACTTGGTTCAATTCCCACTAAGGGAATATCTAAAGGAGCTAATTGTTGTAAATAACTTATATTTTTTTGTGCTATTTCTTTAAATTGACCTAAAAATCCTTTCATGTGTAATGGCTTTCCATTAATGAAAAAAGGCGCGATGTATACATTATATCCCAATTCACTGAGAAAATTATAGGTGTCAATGACTAAATTTGGTTCATAGAAACTAGTGAAAGCATCTTGAATTAAAATTACACTATTTTTGCGTTCTAATTCTGTTAAATTAGATAATCTTTCTAGAGTAAATTTTGGTACTTTTTTCTTGGATAATTCTTTTTTTAAACTATTACCACTAATCTCGGGAAGATCAACTATTCCTAATATTTGATTGATCCCCTCTTGCAAAATTCTATTTTTTGTGATAGTGTTAGCTAAACTGGGAAACTGTGCTTGCCAATAAGATATAGTTTCGATAGATGCGGTTAAATAATCCCGCAGCGACCGCAGATAACGGGAATGATAGGAATGTAGAAATTGAGATTTTAAAGCAGGAATGTCAATTTGGACTGGACATTGACTGACACAAGCTTTACAGGACAAACACCCTTGCATTGCATCGTAAACCTGATGAGAATAAT
>DLXW01000268.1 GCA_003448685.1 Cyanothece sp. UBA12306 | reverse complement strand
GACAAGATTTCATCATAGATCCAAAATGGGTTCTATATACGATTAGAATCTCCGAACTTGGCTGTAGAGATATCTTCTAACTGCTTGGAAATCTTTCTATTAATATCTTTAAATTGGTAAGCTCTAAATAAATTATTACAGTATCTTAACGGCCACCAAATATCTTTTTTAAGATATTTTTGTTGTCCAAATTGATACTTTATACACACACAAACTATAAGTTGTTGATTGGAAATTAAGTCAGGCCAGCCTTGCCAAAAACTAAGCAAACTGTCTAAAATTTGAAATCCTTGTTTCTTCCAGTCTTCGGTGAGTAAATTAGTATAAATGATAACTGGAGCTGGATATTTGTAAAAAGCTTTATTAATATCTTGTAAAGAAGCAAAGCTACGTCCCAAAACTGCATCTGCAAGATTTTTGCATAGCCAAGCAGATGATTTGTTAAAATCTTTCAACTCTGAAGGCCATTTCAGGTGATATTTTTGGACAACTATTTGATTTACATCAAATTCCAACATTCTGGGAAGAGAGACCTTCTGCAAGCGCTCTAAAAATTTATAGTGACATTGAAATTCATCACCATGAATGATACAAAATAAAGGATAAAGAGGAATTTGGTTCAAAGAATATTGAAGTACATTGCCTAATTCAAATTCCTGAGTGCTACGGTTTGCCAAATAAGGTAGCAGAGGAGGTACTTCCCGTTCAGAGAACTGTTTAAATGGTTGAGGATTTACTTCATTGCCTTGAAAAGTAAAATTTCTGTCATTAATCGCAAAACTTCTGTTCAACGAATAGGTACCAGGAATAGCTTTAGTATCGTCAAAAAAATCTACTTTTTTCCAGTTAGTTCCTCAACTGCTCTACGAATTCCTCTGGCAATATCGGCAAATGCTTGGTCAGGATTCGACCAATTGGTAACTGGTTCGGCATTCTTAGGTAAAGCTTGAAGCTTACCAAATGATGCCCCTTTCCAATCCACCTCGCGCAAAATAACTGGAATTACACTAGCCTCATTAGCCTCATGGCGTTCCATTGCTCGCTTCAGTTCCACATCGTAGCAATAATCAGAGGCGAGGAAGTCGGCACTAACTAACAGTAAGATGACTTTGGCAGTTTCCAAATGCTCATCAATCTGGCCCTCCCACTCTGTACCCGCTGTAATCTGACGGTCATGCCAAGCTGTAATTACTCCCTGTCGCCCCAACAATTTGAGATGCTTGGCGAGTTCGTCTCGCAGCGCCTCATCCTCATGTGCATAGGAAAAAAAAATCTCAATCCTTTGATTTTCTGAGCTAGATGTTAGTTTTGGTTGGGCAGGTTGTGGTTTCACTTCACCATTTGGTGGCGTGGCTGTTCCCACAAGCTCTGATTTCTGAATCAAAACTGGTGTCAAGTTTTCCGCAATTCCAGCCAACCTAATTGCACTACAGCCCAACTTATAGGCAAATTCAACCGGACGACCTGCCCCTAGCGCGTCATAAAAACCAACAGCAAACTCAATGGCAGCTCTGTCCCCAATCGCCTGGCTCATGCCAATAACATAGGGAATGTGTTGGGCAATCTCCTCTGCCTGCACCTGAGAGTAACAGCCGTTAAGAACGACACATTCCACCTTGTCGGCAAACAGCTCAAATAATCCTGCCAGAGCTTCTCCATCGACTAGTTTGGCTCGCCCCATCTCGTCTTCAAACACCAAACCTTTTTCCCCTTCGCCATGACCGGAGAAATGGACAATCTGTGGATCAATGTCGAGCATGGCTCGTTGTATATCCCTTGGGCGCACTGCCCATTTTTTTTCTAGAATGAACTGGTCGCGATCTTTTGCTCGTTCCAATCCAGCTTCAATTTCGCGCATTTCTTCATCTAGGCGCAGTGGTGAAGTTCCTTTGGGATTTGCTGCCAAAATCAGGATCTTTTTAACTAGTCCATTATCATTCATCTATTAGTTAGGCAGAAATGTTCTCACCCAATAGTATAGCATTCATAATTAGGCAATTAGCCAGTTAGATGATCAAATTCCTAAAAATTCAGGCAAAAGCTCTACAATACTGAAAGGAGACAAGAGAAATCTGCTATCCGAGTTAAGGTTAGTGTGTTGATTTTCAGTGAGGTTAACAGATGGCCAAAGTTTTCACCGGTAAAGTGGTCATTCCCGGTGACCAGATGGAAAAATACTTCGAGGCGATGGCTGAGGCGGAAGCCGCGAGAGAGCCTTTCCGAAAGAGTTTTGAAAGTCTCAATCAAGACTTTGCTCACTATCTCAGCACCAAGTACGGAAAAAAGACAGTAGATAAGCATACTGGCATTGTGGATACATTTATCCACTTCATTTGTAGACAGACTGATGTGGAAGCCCTCGAAGAAATTACGAAGGGCATGGTCAACTCTCATTTCCGAAAATGGTACAAGCGAAAAGTTTGGGATTCTGCCACTGACAATGATCTTAGAGTGGCTCTACGGAAATTCTTCCAATTCTTAGCCACCGAAAAGAGCATCGTTAACCAAAAAGCTCTGGATGCTCTCAAATGAGGAGAGCCTCAAGGGACAACAGAGAGAGTCGAGAGCTTATCCGTAGTTTTTCTGTGGAAGAGTACTAGAAATACTCTTCCGTCTGAACATAATAGGAAATCCGCTTAATCAGTTATCGTAAAGATTTATACTTGGCTTCTTTTGGATAACTTGCTTAGGGTAGCGATCGCTCGATACTTTCAATCTCAATTATACGTTGGTTGTACAACCGGATTTCATATGACTAAGCTATTGGAAGTAGTCTCGCCCAGAGCAAAGGTAAGCACATCCTGAGCCTCATCTTACTGCAACCTTAGAGGAATCCCCCATATTGCTACCCTTCGTAATCTTATTGAACTCATAGGAGGGGAAAGGTGATGGAGATTCCAGGTGAACTTAAGATTCTTGTGTATACCGAGCCTACCGATATGCGTAAGAGCTTTAACGGTCTTGCAGGCATTGTGAACAATGTCCTAGGTGATGATCCCCTATCTGGCTCGGTTTATGTGTTTTTTAACCGGCTGCATAAGCAAGGCATAAAGGGAGATAGTAGCGCAGGGGGTCCGTGTCCCTTTCCCGATAGGGGTTATAGCGTTAAGTTAGCGGCATTCCTTTCTGAGGTAGTCTTGGCAGACACGGCTTTGGAGATCCTTTGCCATCTATTCTTTACGTTTAGGTAGTGTCGATTTCTAGTTCTTCTTCACCAAGAAAAATTTGGCATGAAGTAAGCTCTTGACCAAGCAAAGCCATTTTTTGCTGGATCTCAATCATTTGGGCTTGAGAACTTTGTAAAGATGAACATTGCGTTTCAATTGAATCCTTATTAAGCCACTTACTGAACCAATAAGTACTCTTTAAGCTTTGCTGTGTCTCCCGAAAATCAGTTACTTGATTACTTGCTTGTAGGTAATACTCACGATACTTACAATACAAAGCAAATACCAGAGGCAAATGTAAATTCTTCGGTTCAATTTCTGAGGTCCGACTATCATTTGAAAGCTCCTTCCCTAGGCTAATCGGACATATCAATGTCAGCCAGCTAGAGTCTTGCATAAATAAAGGATGAAACATTCTTTTGAGACTATCAATTAGCTCCCCTTTTTCCCTTTGATAATTGGACTTTGGACAAAAAGGAACCTGGTTAGCGTCAATTTTACGCTAACAGTTAAATCCAAATATCTTTTCTGTATCAGTCAATAAAATTGGCTGAAAAATAGGGCTAATTTATATATTCTGAGGAAAACTAAGAAGTTTCTAGTTTTTTTGTCGATTTTTTTTGCCCTTTTTTGATAACATCATGACGAGTTCGTGGAGCTTTTTTGTATCCTTTAATACGTCCGGGAGAATAACCTCGACGTTTGGGAAATTTGGCGGAAGTCCCCAAGGTCGAAATTATTCTTGAAAAGTCTCTTTGAACTAGACTAGGAGTGATTTTGATGGATTTATCCGTCTTCAAATACTGTTCCCAATCACGGGGTAACACGAACGCTAATTTTCTGGCAGCCCATAAATTTACGTAGGAAAGAAGTGTTAGTTTAAACCAATTTTCTTCGTGATGTACATCGGGAGTTAAATAAGATGTCATCAATAATTTTTGTTTACCAAATCGGAAAAGATGTTCAATAGACCTCTTGCAAAAG
>DLXW01000308.1:32844-33046 GCA_003448685.1 Cyanothece sp. UBA12306 | reverse complement strand
TGGTTGTTATCGAGGTAAAGTAGACTGAGATTAGTTAAGGAGGCGATGGCTTCTGGGATAGCTGTTATTTGGTTGTTACGGAGGGAAAGTCCACTGAGATTAGTTAAGGAGGCGATGGCTTCTGGGATGGCTGTTATTTGGTTGTTATGGAGGGAAAGTACACTCAGATTAGTTAAGGAAGCGATCGCTTCTGGGATGGCTG
>DLXW01000308.1:32396-32518 GCA_003448685.1 Cyanothece sp. UBA12306 | reverse complement strand
GCTGTTATTTGGTTGTTATCGAGGTAAAGTTCACTGAGATTAGTTAAAGAGGCGATGGCTTCTGGGATGGCTGTTATTTGGTTGTTCTGGAGGTAAAGTTCACTGAGATTAGTTAAGGAGGC
>DLXW01000308.1:29096-32100 GCA_003448685.1 Cyanothece sp. UBA12306 | reverse complement strand
TTGGTTGTTAGAGAGGGAAAGTTCACTGAGATTAGTTAAAGAGGCGATGGCTTCTGGGATAGCTGTTATTTGGTTGTTATCGAGGTAAAGTCGACTGAGATTAGTTAAGGCGGCGATGGCTTCTGGTATTTCAGTTAATCCTTTATTCGATAAATCTAGTGTTTGCCAATTTTCTCTTGCTGCTTGATCGATCAGTAATTGCAACTCTTCCTCTGTCATAACCTATTACTCAATAACTGTTTTCAAGACGTACTTTCAATGGCGATCCTATCTTATCAACTCAGAACGGTAGGGTGGGCAAGTTAAAAAATTATCTATACTAACCTTAATATCTGCAATTATTGCCCACCTTAGGAAATTTATTTTGATTGTGAATTATGTTAAAATAGTTTAAAAATACTGCTAGGTTTTTAAATCATGAATATCAACTTAAATTCAGAACAAAAAAAATTCATTGAATCTCAACTTAAAAAAGGCACATATTCTAATGTAGAAGAAATCATTAACAATGCTTTACAACTATTACAAAAGCAAGAAATCGAGTATGAAAACTGGCTTAATGAAACCAGAGAAAAAGCTAAAATTGGTTTACAACAACTAGAAAAAGGAGAAAAAGTTGATGGAGAAATCGTGATTACACAACTACAAGAAAAATTTAATCGCTTACGTCAATTAAAAATAAATGGCTAACTATAGCATTTCTGAGGAAGCTATCCGTGATTTAGATGAAATTTCTGATTATTTTGCCCGCCAAAGTATCGATGCAGGTGAAGGTTTTGTCAAACTATTTACTCAGAAATGTAGAAGCTTGGTCAATTTTCCTTATATGGGACGTAGCTATCGTGAAATTTTTCCTAATTTGCGAGGGTTACCCCTAGATGGCTATATTATCTTGTATCAGTTAGTTAAAGAAGATATTGAAATTGTCAGAGTTGTCAGTGGATATCGAGATTTAGAATCATTATTTTCGGATGACGAAGATAATTAGATTATTCTAAAATAGACTAGAGACTTGAAGGTTTTAGATCATTAAATTTTGGAAATCACATTTTTAGGAACCAGTTCTGGAGTCCCAACGCGATCGCGTAATGTATCAAGTGTCGCCCTTCGTTTACCCCAAAAGGCCGAAGTTTGGCTGTTTGACTGTGGAGAAGGAACCCAACATCAACTACTACGTAGCGACCTCAAAATCTCCCAAATTACCCGAATTTTCGTCACCCATATGCACGGCGACCATATTTATGGGTTAATGGGACTTCTCGCTAGTTGTGGGTTAGCCGGAAACGCCCAAGATATCGAAATTTATGGGCCACCAGACTTGATAGACTATCTCAAAGCTTGCGCGAAATATTCCCAGATCAAATTATCCCATCGAGTACGGGTTTATGCAGTGAGTCCTGGGATCTTGTACGAAGACGACGAATTTACCGTCAGTTGTGGGCTACTCAAACACCGCATCCCAGCCTATGGTTATCGTATCGCAGAAAAGGATCGTCCAGGGCGTTTTAACCTAGAAAAAGCCACCGCTTTAGGAATTCCTCCAGGGCCAATTTATGGACAACTTAAACGGGGTGAAGTGGTAACATTACCAGATGGTCGCGTTATTCAGGGAACCGACTTGTGTGGGGAAAAAGAAACGGGACGTAAAGTGATTTATTGCACCGATACAGTATTCTGTGATGGCGCGGTAGAATTAGCCCAAGATGGAGATGTTTTAATTCATGAGGCCACTTTTGCCCATCAAGATGCTCAATTAGCTTTTGATCGTCTCCATTCTACCTCAACAATGGCGGCTCAAGTGGCTTTAATGGCTGGAGTCAAAAAGTTAATCATGACCCATTTTAGTCCCCGCTATGCCCCAGGAAATGCCCTACAATTCAATGATTTATTAACAGAAGCTAAGGCAATTTTTGCTCAAACAATTCTCGCCCGTGATTTCATGACTTATGAAGTCCCCAGACGTATAGCAGAAGTCAGAAGTCAGAAGTCAGAAGTCAGAAGTTAAACTCGCTTTATATCTAGGTTTGAGGAAAAATGACTGTCCTCAACTATGCTTCGACTGCTATAAAGCTTCTTTAAACTAAGTATAGCGTTTCCCACTTTGGTAAGCTACACTGTGATTTCTTCCGACTCCTGACTCCCAAACTCCCTAATTACGAGATGAAAATTGCTACTTGGAATGTCAACTCAATTCGCACAAGACAACCCCATGTCATAGACTGGTTAGAAACTAATAAGATTGATATTCTTTGCTTACAAGAAACTAAGGTTATTGATCCAGATTTTCCCAAAACTCCCTTTGAAGAATTAGGTTATAACATCTATATTTACGGGCAAAAAGCCTACAATGGTGTAGCTATTTTTAGCCGTGAACCTTTAGCCGATGTTAGCACCGGATTTAGTCCTATTGTAGGAGAATCCTTAGGGATAGAATTCGATGAACAAAAAAGAGTAATTACTGGTGTTTTCCAAGACATTAGAATAGTCAATTTATATGTTCCTAATGGTTCAGCAGTGGGAAGTGAAAAATATGATTATAAGTTACGATGGCTAAAAGTTCTCAAACAATATTTGTCTAAACTTTTAGAAGAATCTGAACAAGAATTATGTATTTGTGGTGACTTTAATATTGCTTTAGAAGACAAAGATATTTATAATTCTACTGCCAAAAAAAATCATATTATGTCTTCACCTTTAGAACGGGAAGCATTAAAAGATATTTTAGAAATTGGTTTACAAGATGCCTTTCGTAAATTTACCACAGAAGCAGGACATTTTAGCTGGTGGGACTACCGTGCTGGAGGATTTCAACGTAATCGAGGATGGCGCATTGATCATCATTATCTAACCCCAAAACTCTATGAAAAAGCTATTAATTGTACCATTGATATAGAACCGAGAAAATTAACAAAACCTAGCGATCATACTCCAGTCATTGTAGAATTTTAGATTAAGATATAAAACTTGAAATTGAGTCATAACCTAATTCTAAATTCTAAATTCT
>DLXW01000308.1:27085-28863 GCA_003448685.1 Cyanothece sp. UBA12306 | reverse complement strand
AAATTCTACATTCTACATTCTAAATGAACCAAAAACGACCAATTGCTGTTGATTTATTCGCAGGTGCAGGGGGAATGACCCTAGGGTTTGAACAAGCTGGATTTGATGTATTAGCATCTGTAGAAATTGACCCCATTCACTGTTTAGTTCATCACTATAATTTTCCTTTTTGGACAGTTATCTGTCGAGATATTCAAGAAATAACCGGACAGGAAATTAGAAAATTATCAACAATTGGTAATCACCCCATTGATGTTGTTTTTGGAGGCCCACCCTGTCAAGGATTTTCTTTGATGGGTAAGCGTCTTCTTGAAGATGAAAGAAATGTACTTGTTTCCCATTTTATTCGTCTAGTTTTGGAATTACAACCCAAATATTTTGTCCTGGAAAATGTACCAGGAATGGCTGTAGGTAAACATCAACAACTCTTACTAGAAATCTTCGATAAATTTGAGCAAAATGGCTATAAAGTAGCCAGAGATTATCAAATTCTCAATGCAGCTAATTATGGTGTACCCCAAAATCGAGCAAGGCTATTTTTATTAGGTTGTCAAAAAGGATTAAAATTACCTAACTATCCTGAACCGATTAGTTATAATTTCACTAATAAATTCCCAGTAAAAAATCAATTAAATTTACCAAAATGCCCCACTGTATGGGATGCAATTCAAGATTTACCAGAAGTAGAAAATCATCCAGAACTTAATCAACAAGATTGGATAGTTACTAATTATGGAAAGCCTAGTTTATATAGCAGAAAACTAAGATATTTAGTTAATTTAGAAGATGATTATGCTTATCAAAGAAAGTATAGAAAGAAACTTATAACATCAAGTATGAGAACAAAACATAGTCCTCTATCTAGAGAAAGATTTGCTAATACTCCCCAAGGAAAAACCGAACCCGTTAGTCGATTTTTCAAATTACATCCAGACGGTTTGTGTAATACTTTAAGAGCAGGAACCCCCAGTAATAGAGGAGCCCATACTGCACCTCGTCCCATTCATCCTTTTACTCCTAGATGTATTACCGTCAGAGAAGCAGCAAGACTCCATTCCTATCCTGACTGGTTCAGATTTCATGTTACCAAATGGCATGGATTTCGTCAGGTGGGTAATTCCGTTCCCCCTCTATTAGCTAAAGCAGTAGCGCAGGAAATTATTAAATTATTAGTAATTGAAATCATTAAACCCAGTGATCAACGTCACCTAAATCAAGCAGAATTATTAAGCTTTAATATGTCCCAAGCAGCACAATATTATGAAGTTAATTCTAATGTAGTAGGAACAAGAGTTCGGCAAAATGAGAAGGAGTAGATTCTGAATAAATCTAGAATGTATGATAGTATTATTCTAAACATTTTTAGAAATCATTATACTAAGGGATTAAATAATTTTGAGTTCAATCGTTCAGAAATTAAGGAAGTGGCTAATGAATTAAAAGTTAATTTACCTAAAAACTTAGGAGATTTACTATATTCATATCGGTTTCGTAGACCTTTACCTATTGAAATTAGAGAAACTGCACCTTCTGGTTATGAATGGACAATTGAATTAAGCGGGAAAGCAATCTACCGTTTTTGTTTATCAAAAATTAATCGTATTATTCCGAGACCTGATTTGATGAAAATTAAAATTCCCGATTCTACTCCTGAAATTATTAAAAAATATACATCAGGCGATGAACAAGCATTATTAACTAAAGTTCGTTATAATCGCTTGATAGATATTTTTTTAGGTCTCACTACTTACTCTCTACAGAATCATTTACGAACTACT
>DLXW01000308.1:22600-26851 GCA_003448685.1 Cyanothece sp. UBA12306 | reverse complement strand
GAAGTATATGTAGGTTTAAATACACAAGGAACTCAATTTGTTATTCCTATTCAAGCAAAGGGAGGTTCAGATCAACTGGGAGTTGTACAAACAAAGCAAGATATAGCCTATTGTCAACAACAGTTTCCTGAGTTAATCTGTCGTCCTGTATCTGCTCAGTTTTTAGATATCGATTTAATTGCTATGTTTGAATTAGTATTAGATGACGACGAAATTAGGGTACGAGAAGAAAAACATTATCATTTAGTATCGAACGATAAAATCTCCAGGGAAGATTTACACAAATATCGTATTAATAACGAATGATTTAGTTATAATTGATATAACAGGCTTTAAAAATTTATCAATCAGTTTTCGATTTTGGAGGCGATCAATGCGTTCCCTAAAAAGTCTTTTAACAGTCGGTTTTATCCTAGGATTAATTTTTATTTGGATTGGAGATTCATTTCTTCCCAAACCCCTAAGTACAGTTAGCAGAAATACCCGAACAAAAATTAATAACGTTCTGCTCGGGTTTACACCTGATCCCAAAATAAAAAACCCTAATCGGCAGTTCGAGGAAAAAGCCGAAGATACAGAAGCTCAACTAAGAGGATACAAATAGCTGATCTAGAGTTTATTTATCTTTCAACCAGCTAAACATAGCCCGTAAATCTTGGCCCACTTCTTCGATAGAATGTTCAGCTTCCTGGCGACGCATGGCAGTAAATCCAGGCTTACCTGATTGATTTTCTAGCACAAATTCCCGAGCAAATTGTCCGCTTTGGATTTCTGAGAGAATTTTCTTCATCTCAGCGCGGGTTTCATCGGTAACAATGCGAGGACCACGGGTTAAATCACCATATTCGGCAGTATTAGAGATACTATCGCGCATTTTAGCTAACCCTCCTTCAACAATCAAATCAACAATTAATTTGACTTCGTGGAGACATTCAAAATAGGCTAATTCTGGCTGATATCCTGCCGCAACAAGGGTTTCAAAACCACCCTTAATCAAGGCACTTAACCCACCACAGAGGACGACTTGTTCGCCAAAGAGGTCGGTTTCCGTTTCTTCGCGGAAAGTAGTTTCCAAAATTCCGGCGCGGGTTCCTCCGATACCTTTAGCATAGGCCATAGCGCGATCGCGGGCTTGACCAGTGGCATCTTGATAAACCGCAAATAGACAAGGAACCCCTTCTCCTTGTTCGTAGGTACGTCGCACTAGATGGCCTGGTCCTTTGGGTGCAACCATAACTACATCGACGGTAGGAGGGGGAACCACTTGACCAAAGTGAATATTGAATCCATGGGCAAAAGAAAGCACTTTCCCTTCGCTTAAATGAGGGGCAATTTCTTCGGTATAAATAGCTTTTTGGACTTCATCAGGCAATAAAATCATAATCCAATCGGCTGCTTTGGCTGCTTCTGCGACGCTAAGCACTTTTAATCCTGCTTCTTCGGCTTTTTTAGTCGATTTACTCCCTGGATACAGCCCCACAATAACATTTATGCCACTATCTTTTAGATTAAGGGCGTGAGCGTGACCTTGGGAGCCATAACCAATGATAGCGATGGTTTTTCCCGCCAATAGGTCAAGATTGGCATCTGTGTCATAATACATACGGGCCATGAGGCTATCTCCTTTTACGATGCAAATTTTATTCTTTTCCAAACTTACAATTATATCTAAATCTGGTGGCGTTTAGATTATATTTTTTTAAGTTAATCAATGATCATTCTTGTTTGACTAATAATTAAAATTAAAATCAATCACAGTTGAATTTAGGTTAAAAACTATGTATACCATTGCTAAGTGGACAGTAGAAGATTACCACAAAATGATTGAAGCAGATATTTTAAGCGATCGCAAAGTAGAATTAATTTTAGGAGAAATTTTAGAAATGAGTCCAGAAAGTCCCTGGCATCATTTTATTAATCTGACTGTTGCTGACTATCTTCGTTCCCTTTTAGGACAACAAATAGTTGTCAGTGAAGCCCATCCTATCACCTTGAGCGACTCTGAACCTGAACCAGATATTGCCATTGTTCGTTCTCCCAATACATTGTATATTAATCGTCATCCCTATCCAGAAGATATCTACTGGTTAATTGAGATTTCTGATAGCACTTTAACTAAAGATTTAGGAATTAAAAAACAAACCTATGCTTTAGCAAAAATACCTGAATATTGGGTCATTAATCTTCAACAAAAAGTTCTTAAAGTTTTTCAAAATCCTCAAGAGGATTATTATCAAATAGAAACAGAATATACAGAGGGTTTTATCTGTCCTTTAGCTTTCCCTTCAATTAAAATTTCTCTCAAGAAATTATTAGGATATGAAAGTTAAAAATTAATGGTTAATTGAGGATTATTCAGCTTATATTCAAAATAATCTTTACAAAGTACGCTTTTTTTGCTATTATTGTAATTCTAGTTAAATTAAAGAGATTAAAAAAATGTTATTATCTTCCCATTTAATAGCAGTAGCCGGTCAGTTTCCCACCTATTTTGTCATTGTTTACGTTGTCGGATTTATTGCCGCGGTTACTATTGGTTCTATAGCTTGGTACAATTCCAAGCGTCCTGCTGGTTGGGAAAATGTTAAACGTCCTGATATTATTCCTGATATGGAATCAGAAGAAGAATCTAAGTCTTAAGCCCCTATTAATCGTTTTAAATTCAGTGAAATCTCCCGAAATAAATCAACTATTACAAGACTTAAAAGCCGGTGATCAATCTGTGCGTTCTCAAGCTACATCCAAACTTTGGCAACTTTGGTTTGAACAAAAAGGGAACCTAGGACTGGAATTACTTAAAAAATCTCAATTACTTTTAGAATCAGGGGAAGTGGAAAAAGCAGAAAAACTCCTGACTAAGACTATTAAAAGTTATCCTGATTTTGCTGAAGCTTGGAATCGTCGGGCTGTTCTTTATTTTACTCAAGAAAAGTACGAAAAATCGAAGAGAGATTGTGAAAGAGTAGTTCAATTAGTACCCTATCATTTTGGTGCATGGCATGGCTTAGGATTGTGTTTAACGGCCTTAGGATATTATTATGAGGCAATTGGTGCTTTTCGTGAAGCTTTAGCTATTCAACCCCATGCTTTGATTAATCAAAAACTAATTTTAGAATGTACTGCTTTACTTAGTTAACATCATCTCTATTTCTAAAATTGATCGGAGGAATGTTGGGGCGTTTTAGTAAATAAGTCGTGAGTTGTTCTCCTCGTTGTTTCTCTTCGGCTGTCGATTTTGGTAAGGGAAAGCGTAATGATTGATAAAGTTCAAAACGATAAAGATCAAAGGCTGATTCTAGTAAATCTCCGTAAATAATCGCAGTATTAAGAATTGAACGATAAGTTAAATAGGTTGATAATAATGCTATGGGAATAATCCATAATGTGAAGAAAGTCCAGCCAAAAAATAATAGACTCCAAAACCAATTTATAGCAGAACTATTAAGGGACATTCTGGCCTGAGATAATTCCAGTTTAACACTATCAGGTAATAATAGCCAGAGTCTTGGCCAACAAATGATTGTATCTAGTCCATATTGCTTTAAGGGACGCTGTTCTGCTGCTTTTAAAATGTTTCCTAATTTAGTTGGCATGGGATCACTAGGAAAGTATCTTAATTGCCAATCTAAGTTAATAAATTTTTCAGTTTCATTGAATTTTTGCCCCCTTAATTTTGTGATTTTTTGTGATTTTTTTGTCACTTCTTCTGGAGTTAATGTTGTTCTTTTGTCGTTAATTTCTTGCTCTATTTCTGCTATTTCTTGACTGAGATATTCTATTTTTTCTAAGGTTAAATTTAAGATATTTTCTCGTTTTTCTTTTCGATGTTGTTGATTTTTTATAAGCAATCTTTGTAACCATTTTAGCCAATTTGGCCAGTAACCTTCGAGGAAACGTAGAATAGAAAATTCACAACGTTGGACGAAAATGGCGGAGAGAAGAACTACTAATAATAGACTAATTATGAGGATAATTTGGACAGTTTGGGATAGTTGGTTAAACCAGGTTTCTAGGGAGTTCCAACCATGTTTATAGATATAGCTTAATAATCCTCCTGCCCAAAAAAGAAAGGCAGGAGTTAAAATAGTAGATAACCATTTTTCTGCTAATTTTCCGCCAAGACTTTCTAGAAATTTTGTTGGCATAATTTTATGAAATAAGAGCTTGTAGGGGTTTCATATTATTAAACCCGTCATCATTTAAGAAATAAAAATACGTTAATTATCAATTATCAATTATCAATTATCAATT
>DLXW01000308.1:21955-22368 GCA_003448685.1 Cyanothece sp. UBA12306 | reverse complement strand
TATCAATTATCAATTATCAATTTTATATGATGGGTAGGACAGTTGGGAATAGGATCACCTTGTTGTCTTTGATACCAGATATAATCTCCTTCGGGACACCTATATTTAATGAGTCCTGAGATGTAGGATGGGTTCCCAGGAATGGGTTGAAATGAAGTTTCTCTTTCTTTTTCTTCTAGGTTTAAAAAGCGTTGGGACCATTCACGGGTAGATGGTTCGGAGGATAATAGTTTTAGAATACGTTTACTTACAGCGTCTTGGTTTTCTTTTGCTTGTTGAATAAAGTCTGCTAATTGATCATCAAAAGTTTGGACTTTTTCAGCATTCAATAAGTCAGAAAGATAGGGACGAATGGAACAAGCAGCTTTAATTATTTCTTGAGGGGAATACATAAGAATGTAGAATGTAGAATG
>DLXW01000308.1:13681-21707 GCA_003448685.1 Cyanothece sp. UBA12306 | reverse complement strand
AGAATTTAGAATGTAGAATTTAGAATGGGGAATTTAGAATTTAGAATTGGGAATCAATTTTGGGCTTTACTATTTTTGATTATAGCATGAATAATGGCGATTAATTCATTGGATTCATTGAGTAAAGGAAGTAATCTTTGTTCTAGCTTTGTCTCTGTAGCAATTAATATTTTTAGCCAATAATTTGTTTCTCTCGCTTCTTTTAAAGCAATACTCATTTTATGAATGAAGTCACGCTTACTTTCTGCATTCTGCGATTCTTCGATGTTTGCACCAATACTCGTTCCAGACTTTATTAATTGTTTACTTAGATCATACCCTGTTCCACCATTTTCTCTAAGGAATTTACAAAGATTAACTACTCTTATGCTAAATTTTAAAGTTCTTTTTTTTATATCTTTTTTGTCCATTTTTTTGATGGTTCTAACTTTGGTGATAGCTTGGATTCTAACACATAGCACTACGCATTAAGGTTAGTTCACTATATTTTAGTGAAAGGGAACGGGTAACAGAAAAACGTCAAACATATTTTTGCCTACTTCTATAAATTCCCAATTCTAAATTCCCAATTCTACATTCTTCATTCTAAATTCTAAATTCCCAATTCTTCATTCTAAATTCTAAATTCTAAATTCTTCATTCTTCATTCTAAATTCTAAATTCCATTATAGATAAAAGCTGACCAAAAATAGGGGTGTTGAAAGTAGTTATCTTCGGGGTTTTCTAAGATTAGTCTTTCCCATAATGCGTCGGCTGCACTTTTGGCCATACGAGTGGTAGCAAAGGTGGGTAAAAAGCTTTCAAAGTAGGCGGTTTTTTCGCCGTTACTGGTGTCTCTTACCCATTTTTGGGACTGCCGTAAAGCTTCTTGTAGGGGAAGGTTTTCTTTGCGCCATAATTCATAAAATTTGGCCATTAACATCATGGTACTAATATCAGAAACTGACCACAAAGATGCGGCAACTCCGGCAACTCCTCCTTGTAACATTCCGGTGGCTAAACTGATGGCTTCGTCGATGGTTTCTAGTCCAGGTATGGCGGTTTCACAGGCGGATAAAACGGCTAAGCGGACGGCTTTTAGTTTTAGGTCTAAAAAGTCTCTTAGGGTTAATATCTCGTCGTGGGCCATGCTTAAACCACTGTTGAGGGGATCGTTGAAGTTGGCATAACCATGACAAGAAATGGGAATTAAGATTGCTTGAGTTAACTGTTGGGTTAGCAGGGATTTAATAATGGGTTCCATGAGGTTTGACCACAGTTTTTGGGTGACGTGATCGATGGCAGCAAACCATTTTTGACGCATATTTTTGTCTTGTTTATATTGCCGATAAACTGTGAACCAGCTTAGTTCTTCTCCGGTCAATAATTCCCGTAGGTTACTATCTTTAAATTCTTCAATTTCTACTAGGTCAATTTTGGGGTCATCATTGTGGCTATGACTAATAATAAAGGCCAAACTGCCATACTCTGTGGTGGTTAGGTAAATGAGGGGTTGTTGGGGTTCCAAGGCTTGTTTTATATCAGCTATGGTAGGCAGGGCCAGGAAATTTTCAAACCCTTGTATTTGTCTAATTTGTCTGACGGCAGTTTGTAATTTTTTTCGGACTTGTAGGGTTTGCTTTCGGATGCCTGCGGGGGTCACATTAATGGCGGTTTTGTCTTCTAAACTGGTTCTAATGCGTTCTTGTCCTTCTAATTCCCTTAAGGTGGTGGCCGCAGTTTGGAATTGATCGTGCAACTCTCGGTTGATGGTGGCGACTTGATCTAAGTCCGTTCTGTCCCTGACTAGGGTTTCTCGTAAATTGCGCGCCCTTCCCCTTTCTAGGATAACTACTGCTTCGCTTAATTGGCCGCAACGGGCAAAGGCGTAGGCGGTACGATGGAAGAGATCTGCTGACTCCCCTAAAACGTCTAGTTTGCCCCGTAGAGAGAAGGAAAACTCATAGAGTATTTCCACTGCTGCTAAGGCATCTTGATAGGCTGTTATGGCTTCTGGCCATCGCTGTTGTTGGCTATAGAGGTTGCCCAATTGTCAGCCCTGTCCCCCCGTATGCGGTCACTGTAGGCAGCCGCTAGGTTATTCTGGGTAGAAGCCCATTGCACCGGCATAGCTTCACGGGTTCTGACCTCTAAAGCAGCAGAATAGGCAGCGATCGCCTGTTCGAGATTGTCTGCGCGATCGCCCAAGGGATTTTGAGCTAAACTATTGCCTAATTCAACCTGTAAAGCAGCCCAAAGTTCAGCATTTTCTGACCGTTGAACTAACCCTAATGCTTGTTGGCATAAGGCGACCTTTTGGGGCATTTCTGGAATAGTATTAAGTTGGGTGATTTGTTGTAGAATAGCCCCCAATTCATTAGACATTCCCCCCCTATTTCTGCCTGTCTTCTCAGCAAAAGCTTGTTCTATTCCCACTTCTCGACAACGGGAAAGCAACTGATAATGTTCAGTTACAATGCGAATGAAATCTTGATTATCTTGTTGTTCAATAAGCTGTTGTATTATTGCTACTGCTGCATCGGTCAATAATTCAGGATGACTGGCGACTATTTCCTGAGAAGTTGTCCAGTTCTCAGCTTGTACAAACTCTTGAAAAGCCATTAATATTTGTTGTATGGCTTGTTCCATTGCTTCAGGACTAAGATTAGGGTCATCATTCTGGGGTGGGTTGCTTTCGGGTTCAGAAGACATGATATTTGTGGTTTGTTAGGTGTGAGGGAATATTTCCACCCTATTCTAAATTCTAAATTCTAAATTCTAAATTCTGCATTCTTGATAGGGTTTAATGGTATTAAACCCCTACAGTTTGGGCTAATACTAAACCAATTATAGCGTCAGATTACCCCCAATACCAGGCAAGTTTTCGCCATTCTAAATTCTTCATTCTTCATTCTTCATTCTTCATATTCAAAGAGATTGATGGGTTGATTCATGATCTATTAACCATAAAATTGGCTTAGATTTATTATTATATTAATAATTTAACAGTAAGCTGAAAAGTATTTTAACTGATAACTGATTTAAGCTAAAGCACTTTCATTACCAGAATCACTAATAAATAAACAAGATGAACCAGTAATATCGATCATTTGTTGTACAAATTCAAAATTAGGATTAGTTTGTAAACCAATAAAGTTAATATCCCCTTGGGGTGCTTGGGTAACACAATCAGCAAAATCACCGATTATTACTAATGTTTTTGCACTAGGGGGAATGCGACACAAATCCTTCAAGGATTGTAAATAATTATCCGCAGCTATTTTATCTTCTTCTCTTGTAACTGTAGAAATAAGATTAAATTGAGCTTTCCAAACCCTAACTAGGCGTAAAGACAGTAAAATAGCTAGATCCATACTGCTTTTTTTTAGTCGTTCAAAAATTGGGATATTCTCTAATTGAGGACGAATCCAAAGATTAATAACTTCCATCCGTCCTAACCCTGCACTCGGATGCAGACCCAATAAAATCACCCCTACTCGTAAACGTCGGATTTCCTCAAATACGTTGATTATTTCCTGCCAATCGTCGGATTTTTGAGGAAACTGAAAAAATAAAATATTAGGGCGAAAAAAGGCATTTTGTAACGCCTGAACTGCCGCAATAATCCCCTCAGATTTAGAGGAAACTTTCATAACAGAAATAGTAGTAAAAATTTTATGATACCGAAAAGAATTAGATAATTCTCTAAGTTGTTGATCAAGAATTTCTAATCCATTTTTACAAGTCAAACCTAATAATTGTACCGAGCCTTCTGGTTGTGCTAAATCTAGTAAAATACGAAATTCACCAAGTAATTCAGAACTGTCTTCTACTGGCACTAATAAAGTAGGTTTCCAGGCTCTAGCATTAGTTAAATCTAACTGCATAACTTGGGTGGCAGCCCATTGAGCAATCGCCGCAAAAATTCCACTACGAACATCAGCAGGTCTTCGTTCTTTTGGTAAATTTACCAATCTTAAATAAATAGCTAAAACAATACCAATAGCCAATAAACTAAGGATAGGTTTAATGACTAACATTGCTACAATACAACCTACCAAACCATAAAAAGGAATTATCCAATTGAGTTTTAAGGTAGGACGGAAATTCATTAAGCCTAAACTAGATTCAATCAAAACTACTAAATTAATTGTGGCATAAGTTAATAAAAAGAATAGGGTGATTAAAGGAGCGATCGCATTAAGATTTCTTAATAATAAAGCCACGAGAACGATGACCCCACTAATCCCTAAAGCGCGTCGAGGTTCACCATTACGGGCAACTTTTGCCAACCAATTACTACAGGGAATTACTCCATCTTTAGCCAAAGCTGTTAAAATGCGGGGAGAGCCGACCAACGAAGACAAAGCTGCTGAGAAAGTTGCTGCCAATAAACCAACTAAAACCACCGAACTCCAACGAGCTTTATCAACCATAATAGTATAGTTATTAACTAATTCCTCTGGTGAGGCAGCATGGGATAACCAATAACACAAAATTAGATAAATAATAGAACTAACAAAAATAGCTGATAAAGTTCCCAAAGGAATATTTTGGCGACTATTTTTCAACTCCCCTGACATATTTACCCCCGACATAATGCCCGTAGTTGCCGGAAAAAAAACCGCAAAAACACCCCAAAAAGTAATACCTGTAAAATTATTATCTATTGAGCCAGAAAAACTCCCCCAAAGGGTTACCGGTTGACTAATATTCCAACTAATAGAACTGCTAAAAATTGAGACTAAAGATAAAATAATTAAAGCTAAAACCAGGTATTGTACCCGAAAAGCTAACCCGGCACTAATATAAGTAATGGCAAAAACTAGGACAAATACTGTTAAATCAACGATTAAGGGACTATGTTCTGGGAAAAGGTGTAACCAACCCTCGCGGAAACCAAAAATGTACATAGCTACGGCTAAAGCTTGGGAAACAAACAGAGGAACTCCCACACTGCCCCCAATTTCCAATCCTAGGGACTTAGAAATCATGGCATAGGGTCCTCCATCTCCCAATCGGTTATTAGTGGCAATAGAGGATATAGAAAGGCCTGTAGCGAGGGTAATACTCACGGCGCTAAGGACTACCAACAAACCTCCTAATAATCCTGCATTGCCCACTACCCATCCAAGGCGTAGATACATAATTGCCCCTAAAATGGTCAGCAATGTGGGTTTAAAGACACCTTCAAAGGTTCCATATCGTTGGGGTGAAGGTTTGTTAGTAGGACTCAACCAAAGGGATTTTAAAAAGTTAATCAATGTAACTGCTTTTTGTAGCGACGATACAATGATATGGTAGCGTTAAACTATTGAGCATTGGTATCGAGTTTCTGTTTAGCTAATGGAATTATAATTATGCCAATAAAACCTAACCAAGCTAATCCACTAATCCAATTAGCCCAAGCTAAACCATGAAAAGTTACTTTGATTTGATAAGTTCCTGGTTCTAGTTTTAAACCCACTAAATTATAATCTCGATAATGCACAGGAAAATAGTTATTTACTCGCCGATCATTAACCCAAATTTTTAGCATTTGAGCATAATATAAAACAGGCAATTGTACAACCTGAGCATCTTGGTTAACTGTAATTTCACAAATTTTCTTAACTCCTTTCTGGGAGCAATTTTCTTCTGTTTCGGTAACGGGAATCAAAGTATGTTGGGGAGACATTCCTTCAAAAGAAAGTCGATTAACTCTAAGATTAAAAGGTTGACCATCATGGGTAGAACCATCAACTAAAAACTTAAGTCCAAAATTCTCACCCTCCACTGTAACTTGATCAAAAGGAACTTGCCAATTTAATTCCCGAGAAGACAAAGAAATAGTATCAATTGTATTACCATCAACTTGAACGCTTAAAGACGCTGTACCAGCAATATTTTCTAGAGGAACTTCCCCTTGAAGATATAAAACAGGCTTTTCCTCATTTTCCCATCTAGGATAGGGGACTTCTTGATCTAAAATTAAGCGGCGATTCATAAACACATTCCAAGGGTCAAAACCAGGAGTCCAGTCAGGGGTCAGTAAAGGTAATTCAGCTTTGCCATATAATGTGTTAGTGGGGACACGATAAAGATAGTCGAGCGCTCCAGAATAGCGAAATAAGGGTTCTTTGATTAAATCTTCAACTTTTACAGTGCTTATAGGCACGGGGAGCCAAGGACGACTAACAATAACAATTATTACAATACCTATTGCTAAATGACGTAGTTCTAATCTTTTGCGAAACATTAACACCGCTGCGTAACCGGTTAAAAGCGCTCCTGTCCACATAACATGGGTAAGAATGCGAAAAGTAAATTGAGTCACCCACAATTGGCGAGGTAGTAGTTTCCAAAAATCAATGGGACTCCAAGTAGCAAAGAAAGCGATCAAAAATACCCATAATAACGCAATCATATAAGGATGATTTAATTGGAGTCGTGAGGGTATGGGACGGGAATTGTAATGATAATACATAACCACAATCCAGGCTGCTAACAAAATCCAACCTACAGCCGGATGTAATCCATAGGTAGGAGCAAAACCTGTTTCTGAAGGAGCAGGAGGTAAAGAGGTAGGAGAAATTAGGGTAGCTAGGAGTGTATACCAAGTAGTTCCAAATGGGTTAGAACTACTGACTTGTCTGCCAACGGCTAAGTTACCAGACATCAAAACTACGGGAGCCAGAAAATAGGAGGCTAATAACCAGCCTAATCCATAGGCAAGCGCTGGGGGAATTAATTGGGATACTTGAAACTCTGTTTTGCGAGTTTGTAAAATGACAATTAGGGCGAATAATCCAATCGCTAAGGTTGTATAAACAAAGGTAATAATATGGGTTGTTCCTAAAAGAAACCAACTAAAAGCACTAAGGAGAAGATAACGCCTTTTTCCTGTGTTATAACATTGAATAGTATAATAAAGAACAATGGGTAAAATTCCTTGGGCGATCGCTTCCGTAAATGCTCCCCTGGCATGAATATTATTCAATAAATAGGGAGCTGACATATAAGCAACTCCTGCCAAAATTGCTCCTATTTCTGATTTAATCAACCATAGACTAAGACGATATATATAAAAAGCTCCTACTAAAAAAGATGTCCAAATTACCAATTTATAAGCATTATATGGATTAGAAATACCAAATATTTTAGAAAATAATGCACCTAACAGATAAGGAAATTGACTATAAAATTGAAATCCTGGATAACGCCAACCATTATTTTCAACTGGTGCTACTCTCAACGGGAATTGACCTTCTTCTAAAGCAAAACGGGCCTGCTGTACATAACCAATGTGAGATGGGGAATCAGAAACAGGAAAAATAATGTCTGATGAGGCCATAGGTCCCATTAAACTAATGGCAATAACGCCATAAAGAGTCAAGATCAATAAAGCAGTTTTATTAGAGGTTATAAATGTTTTAAAATGGTCTAAGATTTGTTTCAATTTCATAATTAATCTCTTTAAATGCTAAGAATTTTTTTGCCAAATACCTAAAATAGATTTACCAAAAGAATACCTAATTAATAAATCTATTTTAGTTGACAAAGGAACCATGAATCTATCCCAAAATTTAATTTGTTTTAAAGTTGGTCTAGAACTTCTCAAAAGTAGGCGATTTCCTAGAGATGCCAAAGTTCCCATAGAATCTAAATAAATTAGTCTTTGACACTTTAAATTCTCTGTAATAACTGATGATAATGTTTGCTTATTATAGCGGCGATAATGACCAAGTGCTGTATCAAAAGACGTAAATAGCCACTGATGGGCAGGACAAAGAATAATTAAATTACCCCCTTTTTTTAAATAATTTGTTGCTAATTGAACTTCGTATTGATCGTCTTTAATATGTTCCAAAACATCTATATAAACCAGAGAATCAAATCTTGATGACTCCTCTAAATTAATTAAAGTTCCATTTTTCACTAAACAATATTGAGGCAACTCTCCTCGTTTAATCGAATTCCTAATAATCTCAGCTAATTGGCTATCTGGTTCTAAACAAATCCAGCGTTTATGATTATTTTTACAGAGAACTTTCGTAGTTGCTCCCAG
>DLXW01000308.1:13171-13477 GCA_003448685.1 Cyanothece sp. UBA12306 | reverse complement strand
GCACCCACTTCTAGAACCTCATTTCCTAAGTATTGGTAGATGAGGGAACAAAAGTAATTTTTCCAATTTTTAGCTTCACGGGCAATTTCTAGTTCTGAACCGATATACCGATAATCATTATTAAAGTTAATCTTTTCCATCTCTTTTACCATAAATATTTTTTTTATTAGTATCTATACTTAAGTAAAAGTATATTATATATTTATGTTCTTTATATAGCAAATATTGTTAATAATTATTTTTCAAAATTAATATAAAATTACCATCGTGTTTCTGATAACTGCTAGATCAGTTAACTAACTAGAT
>DLXW01000308.1:5700-13009 GCA_003448685.1 Cyanothece sp. UBA12306 | reverse complement strand
TAGATATTTACCTAATTTTGTAAAGAAATATAATATCGTTCCGTGAATAAATTGGTTTTTTTTCTGATAAAAATTTCCAATTATTTTGAGCAATATAATTATCAGTAATTTGAGAAATTATTTGTTGCTTTACCGTACTATCAATTAATAAATATTTGGCAGGTAATTGAGCAATTTCTGTAGTATCTGGATTGAAGTATCCATTATTGTAATAAGATTCAATGTCAATAGGATAGTTCTTTTGTTGACTTAATAATAATAAGTATTGAACAAAACTGATATTAACTCCAAAGGTTTTATAAGCAATAACATCCGCATTTTTCTCCGGTAAAAGATTATTATTAAGCAAGTATTGTACAACATGCTGGGTTTCTTGTCCCCAATTCATAGTTGAGTCGTCGGTTAATTTCCATTTTTCTTGAGTCCATAGAGGATTAACATAACTCAAAGATTGAGGAATTCCTAATAATCCAAAATAAATGTATAAACTAAAACTAGCCATTAACAGATATTTTTGCCAGTTTTTATTAATATAAAATGTGGATAAAGCTAGATAAAAATAAATAAAAATAATTAGGGGATAAAAATATCTATATCCTATAATAAAACGACTTTTATAGGTTAAAACAAAATAAATTAGGGGATAAGAAATAATAAAACAATATAACAATAGCTGCCATCTATTGCGTTTGTCTATCATTTTAATTAACCATTTTTTGCAAGATAAATAATTTGTACTTATTTGATAAATTAGAATCAATAATAATAATAAAATAATCACAAAAAGAGCCAAATTTTCTTTAAAATAAAATATTCTAATGAAATATTCTAATGAGTTCATTGGGGTAAATTTTTCTTGCCAAAAAGGTTCGCGAATACCGCCAACTGTGCTTAAATTCATTTGTATTCCTTGAAAATAACGTTTTAAGTTATCCAAGATCGATTGATTGGATACATTCCTAAAAGCATAGCCATACATCAAACTAATTAATAATGTCTGGATAAATAAGCTAATACCAACCAAAAAAGCAAATTTAACTCCTAGTTTTTTTTGATTATTTTTGAGAATATATATTAAATTAAACAAAGAAAATCCTAAGACAATAGGAACTAAAATTAAGTTGCTAAATTTACTGTTAATTGCTACGAAAAAGAGGAAGTTTAACACTATAAAGTATAAGCATAATTTATAATTATTTATTTGGTTTATTTGTCGAACAAAAATAGTAATTGTCCAGATAGTCAATAAAGCATAAATACTAACTGGAACATCAAAAGCAATTAAAAAATTGTGACTATAAAAACTAGGAGAAAATATAACTAAGATTGCAAAACAAATAGAAATACGAGGAGGAATTACCTTAAAAATAAAAGCAAAAAAATATAGCCAAAATAGAAAAATACTATTAATAAATAAATAACAAAATCTTAGACTAAAAAGAAGTAGATTAAAGTTTTCTGGCCGTTCCATTAATAAACTATAACCTAGATTAAAAGCCGCTAAACGAGCTTCTATATTTTCTTCACCACTAACAATATTAATATCTGGTACTGTTAATTTATAATCAGGAAAATATAGGTTAATAACCAGAGAATTAATTAATTTTAAAAAAAGTGGGTGTTCTTGATTCAAACCCAACCCTTTAGTATAAGCGTAAGCTGCTCCAATATAAGCAGATTCATCTGAAGTAATAGATGTTTGATTAATTAAATAAATTCCTAAAACAAAATAAACTAATATTAAAGATATATAGAAAAACCTATCTAGCCAACTAACTACATTTGAATCTTGATAAGCCATATTTATTAATAATTTATCAAAATCATTTGGTCTAAAATCTGGCTTTTTAAAGCGAACAGTTTTCTTGATTAATATTACTCTCTTCTGTCAGTCTCAGAACAAGTTCTAAAGACAAACTTTATGAGAAGATAGTTTTCGCTATTTGACTTAATTTCTGATGTTTTAGTAAAAGACAAGTCAGCGATCGCTTACTATCAAGGAATTATAAAATTGAGATTTTATCTCCATGGCAGAAGAGAGCTATAGCAACAAGTAATTAGGGTTTACAACTTATCTTGCAAAACCTTAGACCACAGAATTAGAAGATATTAAAGCTTTAATAATGGTTGAGCTATTTCTTATCTCCTTTTTTCTTATCTTTTGAACCGCCCTTTCCTAAATTTCCATAACGTTTCTGGAAGCGATCAATTCGTCCCTCAGTGTCAATCATTTTTTGGGTTCCCGTGTAAAAAGGATGATTGCCTGACCAAACTTCCACATTAATTTCTGGTTGGGTAGACCCTACAGTCATAACAACTTCACCATTACAAATCACTTTAGCATCTGGATACCAAGCGGGATGAATATCAGTTTTAGGCATAATTTTTCTCCTGAATTATTAAAAAAGGAAATAGAGAATAGATAATAAGTAATGGGCAATGGCCGTCTTTTGTTTTAGGTTAAAACAACAATCAACAACTTAAATATTGCCCCTGGCCTATTATTTTTAACGTTTCGAGTATTGAGGAGCCTTACGAGCTTTATGTAAGCCGTATTTCTTCCGTTCTTTAGCTCGAGGATCACGAGTTAAATAACCTTCAACTTTTAACGGTTGACGATTATCTGGGGCTAATTCACACAAAGCTCTAGCCACCCCTAATTTAACTGCATCAGCTTGTCCGGTAAGTCCACCCCCGTGGGTATTGACCAAGATATCATAATCATTTTCTAGCCCCAAAGTTTCTAAAGGAGCTTTAATCGATTGGATATAGGCTGGAATACGGTTAAAGTAATCATTACCAGGCTTATTATTGACGGTAATTTCCCCGCTACCAGGGACTAATCTAACTCTGGCCACTGACGATTTACGGCGACCAGTACCCCAATAAACAACATTATTCTTAGATTCAGTAGCTTCCATTAATTTTCTCCTGCATTAATAGTGTTAATAATCAATTCTTCAGGTTGTTGAGCTTGATGGGGATGATTAGGGCCAGTATAAACCTTCAACTTAGTAAAAAGTTTACGACCTAGGGCATTTTTCGGTAGCATTCCCTTAACAGCTTTTTCGATAATTCTCTCAGGTATACGAGCTTGAAGTTTTTCAAAAGTCTCCACCTTCATGCCTCCTGGTCTTCCTGAATGGCGACGGTAAAGTTTTTGGCTAGACTTCCTGCCAGTTACCCTGATTTTTTCGGCATTGACGACAATGACAAAATCTCCCGTATCCATGTGGGGAGTAAAAGTAGGTTTATTCTTTCCTCGGAGAATTTGCGCAATTTCTGAGGCCAAACGTCCTAAACGCTGGTCTGCTGCGTCTACAACATACCATTTCTGGTCGAGGGTCTCTAAATTAGGCGTGATAGTTTTGTTCATAGGTGGTAATTAATTTGAGCAAAATCTTTAATATAGCAGTCCTTATACCCTTAAGGTATCAAGTTTTTTAGTTTTGTTCAGTGGGCAGTTAAGTGGCTTGACTTCAATGAAAAATAATCCAATTGCAAAATTAGCAACTCATAGCCGAAGACAACGGTTGATAATTTGGCTTTGACTGAGGTTCAAGTATTTGATTAAACACAAATAGAGGTTGGCTATCAAACCAAAGTTTAGAAGAAAAAGGAAAATCTTGATAACCGACCCGCAACAGGCATAAACCCTTAGCTGGAGCCGCATATTTAACCTCTTCCCGTTGTTGATTCTGCCAAATCTCGGTAAAGCTATCGAGAGAACGTTTACCGCTGCCTACCTCCACTAACATTCCCACTAATAATCTGACCATGCCATACAAAAATCCATTAGCCTGAATTTCTAAATGGATAAATGGCCCGTGTCTATAACATTGGGCAACTTGAACCTCAACCCACGAGTGATCCCGGTTAGAACCCGCACGATGAAAAGCCGCCAAATGATGTTGGCCTACTAAAGGCTTTAAGGCTTGCTGCATCAGGGATTCATCTAGGGGTAGATGGTAATAATGCCAACTAAAAGGCCTCACAAAAAGGTTAGGTCTTTGATCTGTATAAAATGTATAGCGATAACGTCGCCACTGGGCAGAAAATCGGGCGTGCCAGTCCGGAGAAACTGCTGCCGAACCTCGAATCAGAATATCTTCGGGTAAGTGACAATTAAGGATGTCTACCCACCGCACCGCAGGAATTGGCCCCAGATAATCAAAGTGGGCAACCTGTGCTGCGGCATGAACTCCTGCATCCGTTCGTCCGGCTCCATGTAAAGTGACTTTCTGCCCTAAAAATTCGGCGATCGCTCTCTCGATTTCTCCTTGAACAGTCCGCTGGTTGGGTTGCCATTGCCAACCATGGAAATAACTGCCCAGGTATTGAATTACCAGAGCAACTCGCTGTTTTTCCTTTGGACCAGGCCCTTTCATGGTTTAGGCAAAAATTCCTCCAAAAACCTTAAACAAGCTCAATAATGGCCATTTCCGCATTATCTCCCCGACGGCGTAAAGTCCGGGCTATTCTGGTATAGCCACCATTGCGGTTAGCGTAACGGTCTTTGGCTTCGGCAAACAAAGCGTGGACTAATTTTTTATCATAGATATAACCCAAGGCTCTACGTCTAGCGGCTAGGGAGCCATCTTTAGCCAGGGTAATCATTCTTTCGACTTCCGAGCGTACTGCTTTGGCACGGTTTTTGGTGGTGGTGATTTGACCATGACGGATTAATTCCGTGGTTAGCGATCGCAGTAGGGCTTTTCGCTGGTCTGCTGGTTTCCCCAATAAGGGGACGCGACATTGATGACGCATGGTTTTTAGTCCTCTTAATCGTAATGAATTTGATTATCTTAGGTGTCAGTCCCCAATCTTTGAGCCAAACTGATTCTCAACTGAAATTAGGCTTTAGCTTTCTCTTGGGGTAAGGTAATTCCTAACCGCTTTTGTAAAGCTTCTATCACTTCTTCAGCAGATTTCTGACCGAAATTTTTGATCTCTAGGAGATCTTCTTGGCTATAATCCAATAAATCGGCCACAGTATTTATTTGTGCCCGTTTCAAGCAATTGTAAGCCCTTACTGAAAGCTGCAATTCTTCAATAGGAATCTGACTTTGGGGATTATCATCATCTGGATATTCAGGGGTAGTAGTTTCGAGTTGATTTAGGTCTTTGAGGGGACTAAATAAATCTACAACTATTTCTGCTGCTTCAGAAAGGGCTTCTTTAGGATGGAAACTGCCATTTGTCCAAATTTCTAACACTAGACGATCTTTTGCTTCTGCTTCATCTCCTCTAATGTCTTCTACACTGTAATTAACTTTAGTGACTGGCATGAAAACTGCATCGATTTCTAGGAAATCGAGAGACGCTGTTTCCTCTGTAGCCCGCTCAACCCCTTTATAACCTGTTCCTTTGCTAATGCGGAACTCCATCTCTAGTTTGGAGCCGTCTGTCAAGGTTGCCACATATTGGGTCGGATCAACAACTTCCACTTCTGATGGTAACTCGAAGCTCGCAGCGGTTATATTACCTGGACCCGTAGCAACCAGACGACCGATCTGAGGCTGATCACTATAGCTTTTGAGGACAATTTCTTTCATGTTCAACATGATTTCTAATACATCCTCTCTTACCCCTGGAATAGTGGCAAATTCGTGATTAACTCCAGCAATGCGGATTGCTGTGACAGCGGCTCCCTCTAAATTAGCCAGTAAAACCCTCCGTAGGGCATTACCAATGGTTGTACCCTGACCTCTGGCCAAGGGTTCTAGGACAAACTTACTATATTGACTCTGATTTTTTTGAGTCTTAGATTCTATACACTCAATTTGAAACTGTGCCACTACCATGACCTCCCTTCATTGTCAAATGCCTTCCCGACGCGAATGGCTAGATTTTTAGCCAAGTTCAACCTTCTTATTCTGTTGAAGATTGACAACTGTTGGCTAAACTCTACGTCGTTTTGGTGGACGACAACCATTATGAGGAATGGGGGTCACATCCCGAATCAGGGTAATTTCTAATCCTGCTCCCTGAAGAGCTCGGATTGCTGTTTCTCGACCGGCACCCGGACCGCTTACCATAACTTCAATTTGCCGCATTCCCTGATCTATTGCTCGACGGGCTGCTGCATCTGCTGCCGTTTGTGCGGCAAAGGGTGTTCCTTTTTTTGCTCCCTTAAATCCGCTTGAGCCTGCTGATGCCCAGGAAACGACATCACCTTTGGTGTCAGCAATGGTAACAATCGTGTTGTTGAAGGTAGACTGAATGTGAGCGATGCCGTTAGGAACGTTTTTCTTTTGCTTTTTTGCACCGCTTTTTTTAATGGGTCGCGCCATAGTTTTTTACTGAAATTTGCCTCTAACTTAATGACAATAGTGAATGATTTATTTTTTGGATGGGGCTTTTTTCTTGCCAGCTACGGTTACTCGTCGACCACGACGGGTACGAGCATTTGTCCGAGTCCTTTGTCCCCTCACTGGTAATCCTTGACGATGACGACGGCCGCGGTAAGTACCAATATCGGCTAGTCGTTTGATATTCATCGCGTCCCAACGTCTCAAATCCCCTTCGATTTGATAATTGCCTTCGATATAAGATCGCAGGGTAGCAACTTCTTCATCGGTCAAGTCTCTGACTCGAGTATCAGGATTTACCTCTGTTTCTGCTAAAATTTCTTGAGATCTTGACAGACCAATACCAAATAGATAAGTCAGTCCTATTTCTACTCGCTTATCTCGAGGCAGGTCCACACCAGCTATCCTCGCCACGTTTTTTCCCTCTATAGATGTTACTTTTGGTTTTTTTTGGATCTACTTGAAGAATTGTCTCATCTTTGATGATGATTGATTCTAACCTTGTCGTTGCTTATGTTTAGGATTAGGACAAATCACCATTACCCGACCTCGTCGTCGGATTACACGACATTTCTCACAAATTTTTTTGACGGATGCTCTAACTTTCATTACATTTTTACAGCTTTGACTGCAAGCTTATTATTATAACAATAATTGTTGGCTTAAGTCAGCTAATCTAAAGATTTTTTTGAGCATTGGCTCAAACTCTGATTGGCTAACTACTTACTTTTTAGTTTTTAACCGATAGGTAATTCTCCCTTTTGTTAAGTCATAGGGTGTTAGTTCTACCTTGACGCGATCGCCAGGGAGAATTTTAATATAATTGCGGCGGATCTTTCCTGAAATATGGGCCAGCACATTATACCCATTATCGAGATCAACGCGAAACATAGCATTAGGAAGAGATTCCGTGACGGTTCCTTCCATTTCAATTAAATCTTGTTTAGACAAAATCTGACCTCTCAAATGATACAATTTAAGCTAGCTTAACCCCTGCC
>DLXW01000308.1:3930-5495 GCA_003448685.1 Cyanothece sp. UBA12306 | reverse complement strand
TTAAGCTAGCTTAACCCCTGCCTTCAATAATATTTTTAGACAGGAAAACAGTCGAGCGCTTAGTTCGCCCTTCCTCAACCTATCTTATCAAAGATTTTTGGCCATCGCTCCTCCTCAACTCGTTCAAATTGACTATCCTTAGCTCAAGAAGCTATGATTTCCTTGAGAGAAGCCGTAACCGTTTCTGGATCAGGATTACCATCGACAGAAGAAAGTCGTTCATGATCTCGGTAATAATCGATCACGGGTTTGGTTTGTTCCCGGTAAACTTCCAAGCGACGGCGGATCGTATCTTCGTTATCATCTTTACGTCCTCGTAAGAGAAGTCTTTCAATGAGTAGATCGTCCGATACGTCTAAATTGAGCGCTTGTTCAGAAAATTGAGCTAACTCTTCCTGGAGTAATTGGTCTAAAAAATTGGCTTGCTCAACATTTCGGGGAAATCCATCTAAGATCCAGCCGTTTTGGGCATCAGCATGACTAAGACGTTCGCGAATTAAACCCAATAACAACTCATCGGGAACTAATTCCCCTTGATCTACATAACTTTGAGCTTGTTGGCCTAATTTTGTTTGTTTATCGATCGCTTGTCTTAACATTTCTCCGGTGGAAATGTGGGGAATTTGCAACTCTTGCGCTAAAATTTGGGCTTGAGTTCCTTTCCCTGACCCTGGTGGTCCTAAAAAAATTAATCCCTTGGCTTTACTCATGGATATTACTCATGACTTTGGTCGATTTTTATTGTTGATTGTGGTTAAAAAAAGATTTGTCAGGTTCAAGTCCTGACAAATTCTGATTCAACTATTGTTTAACCATTCCTTCATAACGTTGGGAGATAACATAGGTTTGAATTTGTTTTGCCGTATCAATGGCCACCCCTACTAAAATTAAGAGAGAGGTAGCCCCCAAACCGCGAAACGTTGTTACTCCAGTTGCTCCTTCTACTAAAGTCGGAACCGTAGCAACAATACTCAAAAAGATTGCTCCTAAAAAGGTCAAACGGTTAAGAACACCTTCTAAATATTGTTTGGTTTTTTCTCCTGGGCGAATTCCTGGAATACTCGCTCCCATTTTCTTGAGATTTTTAGATACATCTTCAGGATTCACAATCAAAGAGGCATAAAAATAGCTAAAAAATAGAATTAGCAAGGAATAGACCCCAATATAAGTCCAACTTCCTGGTTGTAGCAAAGTAGCAATTTGCACCAGAACTTGACTTACCGGTCCTTGATTGCCAAAAAATCCGGCTAAAGATTGAGGTAAAATCAAAACGGCTGAGGCAAAAATAATTGGCATTACTCCACCTTGGTTCAGCCTTAAGGGCAAATAACTGGTTCTTTCTCGATATAATCGACGGCCAACCTGACGACGGGCCGAAATAATTGGAATACGTCGAGTTCCCTCTTGAACGAAAACAATACCGACAATCATAATCAAGAAAACAAACAGGAGAATCACTACTTGAGCCACGGCTTGACGGCCACCTGTTTGGGCGTAATCAATGGTATTGCCTAGAGTTCTCGGCAAACTGGCCACAATATTGACAAAAATCAATAAAGATGCTC
>DLXW01000308.1:0-3746 GCA_003448685.1 Cyanothece sp. UBA12306 | reverse complement strand
GTCAATAAAGATGCTCCATTACCAATACCCCGTTCTGTAATAATTTCTGAGACCCACATGACGAACATAGAGCCAGCAGTTAAGGCGAGAACGGTTTCAGGTACGAACCAAAAAGTATCACTAAGGGCATATTGCCGTAATAAACCAATGGTAATGCCGGTACTTTGAATAATTCCCCAACCTAGGGCAACATAACGGGTATATTGGGAAATTTTCCTTCTTCCTGCTTCTCCTTCATTTTTTTGTAAGTCTTCAAGGGCAGGAATAGCAGCCGTCAATAACTGCATGATGATGGAGGCATTAATAAAAGGTAAAATTCCTAGGGCAAAAATTCCCAGGGTTGAAATACCTCCTCCAGTAAAAATATCGAGAAAACCTAATACCGGACTATTACTAATAGCCGCAGCAAAGGCTTCGCGATCAATACCCGGAATAGGAATAAAAATGCCGAAACGGATTAAAATTAATAAACCAATAGTAATCAGCAACCGACCTCTAAGACCGGCTGCTTGAGCCATTTGTAAAAATGTCTCTTGTGCTGTGGGAGTTTTATCGCGACTGACAACCATAAATGGCTACCTCAGTTATCAATGATTATTTCTTAACTTATCAATTATTCATCTTTTTCGGTATTTTGTGTGGAGTTGCGAGATAATTCCTCCCAACTTCCCCCTGCGGACTCTATTTTTTCTTTGGCACTTTTAGTAAAAGCAGCCGCTTTGATAGTTAAGGCTTTATTTAAGGTTCCATGGCCTAAAACCTTCATTGGTCCATCATTACTGGTAATGATGCCTAATTCCATCAGACTCTCTAGGGTAACTTCCGTATTTGGATTAAGAGCATCCAATTGACCAACATTAATGATGGTGTAATATTTAGGATTAACCAGAGGAAAGTGTTTTAATTTAGGAATACGGCGATAAAGGGGCATTTGTCCCCCTTCAAATCCAGCCTTAGTTCCGGTTCCTGAACGAGATTTTTGACCCCGCATCCCGAAACCACAACTGGCCCCTTGTCCGGCAGAAATACCCCTGCCAACGCGACGACGGCGTTTGGTGGAGCCTTCTTTTGGGCTTACTTCATGAATTCTCATAACTTTACTTTTTTAGAAATCGAAGGATTGTTTAAACCGTTCCCACTCAAAGCCAGGCAACAAAAGTCATATTGGTGGCTTAAGTATAAAGATGTTCTAGAGGAACTCCACGTTCTTGGGCAACTTCAGTAAAGGTACGTAGACCTTCGAGGGCGTTAATTACTGCCCTGGCATTATTGAGAGGATTACTAGAACCTAGTTGTTTGGCTAAAATATTTTTGATGCCAGCCAATTCTAAGACTGTACGAACGGCTCCCCCAGCAATTACCCCTGTACCTGGGGCAGCTGGTCTGACAACCACTTTAGCTCCTCCAGAGATGCCCTTGGCAATGTGGGTAATAGAGCTAGCCTTATTCAGGGATACATCGATGAGTTGTTTTTTCCCATCGGCTACCCCTTTACGAACGGCTCCGATCACATCTCCGGCTTTGCCGACACCAACTCCTACTTGGCCATTTTCATTGCCGACAACAACAATGGCTCGGAAGCTTAATTTTTTACCCCCTTTGACCACTTTACTGACGCGGCGAATTTGAATAACTCTTTCTTGCCAGTTAGTTTCTTTTGCTTTTGTGCGGCTACTTTTACGACGTTTTGCCATAGTTTCTCCCCGTTAACTTTAACAAGATGATGATTTGTTTGTCTTTAAAACTGTAATCCAGCTTCACGGGCGGCTTCGGCTAAGGCTTTAATCCTTCCGTGATACAAATTGCCCCCTCGATCAAAAACGACCTGTTCAATGCCCTTGGCCAAGGCTCTTTCGGCTACTAACTTACCAACGGCGGCTGAAGCTTCACAATTAGATCCAGAACTTAAAGATTGTTTTAGTTCCGGTTCTAAAGTTGATGCTGCAGCAATGGTATGTTGAGCCACATCATCAATAATTTGAGCATAAATATGGAGGTTGGAGCGAAAAATAGCTAATCGGGGACAATCTTTGCTCCCACTGACTTTTTTGCGAATCCGCCGATGGCGACGGTGAACTAATTGTTTGCGCGTGAGTTTCATCTTTATTTCTTACCTGTTTTACCAGCTTTACGCCTGACAAATTCTCCAAGATAGCGAATTCCCTTACCTTTATATGGTTCTGGAGGTCGAATAGCGCGAATTTGGGCAGCAATGTTACCGACAATTTCTTTGTCAATACCACTGACAATAACTTGGGTATTATTTTCTACTGCCACCTGAATACCTTGGGGCATAGAGACTTCCACCGGTTTGCTATATCCAACGTTGAGGGTTAGTTTGCTACCTTGGGCTTGGGCGCGATAACCCACACCTTGGATGCTTAGGCGTTTTTCAAACCCTTTAGAGACTCCTTCAACCATATTAGAAACTAGGGTACGGCTCAAGCCATGACGTTCTCGGGCTATTCGAGAATCATCCTCCCTTTGAACTAAAAGGGTTTCATTGTCTTGGACTAACTTGACCTTACTAGGCAAAGTAAGCTCGAGAGAACCTTTTGGTCCTTTGACTGCTATGTGTTGCCCTTGAATCTCAATATTTACTTTATTAGGAATGGGAATAGGGCGTTTACCAATACGAGACATGATTTAGTTACCAATTATTCAGTTACCAGTTATTGTTGACTGACTCAAAACTTGCTACCAAATATAGCAAAGGATTTCTCCACCTACGTTTTGACGTCTTGCCTCTCGATCAGTCATGATTCCTTTTGAGGTGGAGATGATAGCTATGCCAATTCCTCCAAGTACCCTCGGCAGGTCTTTCCGGTTAGAATAAACCCGCAATCCAGGTTTACTGACCCGTTTAAGCATATTAATAATAGGCTGACGGTTTTTATCTTTGTATTTGAGGGTAAGAACTAGATATTTCTGTACTCCCTCTCCGGTTTCTTCAAAGCCCTCGATAAAGCCTTCTTCTTTGAGGACTTGGGCAATACTACGGGTCATTTTAGTAGTCGGGACTTGAGTAGTTGGATGCCGTACTGCACAAGCATTGCGGATGCGAGTGAGCATATCTGAGATTATGTCGTTAGGTGCCATTAGTACCGATGATTTTCTCCTATAAAGTCGCCAATTGGTTAGCTGCGGAAGGGCATTCCCATCTCTTTAAGTAGGGCTCGTCCTTCTTCATCAGTTTGGGCGGTAGTGATGATCGAAACGTCCATCCCGCGAATTTGGTCGATGGTATCGTAGTCAATTTCAGGGAAGATGAGTTGTTCACGAATGCCTAAGCTATAATTGCCTCGTCCATCGAAGCTTTTGGGACTGATGCCCCGAAAATCTCGAATTCGTGGTAGAGCTAGGTTGATCAGGCGAGCTAAAAAGGCATACATTCGATCTGAACGGAGGGTAACCATTACCCCCACGGGCATTCCTTCACGGATTTTGAAGCCAGCGATCGCTTTTTTCGCCCTGGTAACTACAGGTTTTTGTCCTGTGATGGTAGATAGCTCGCTAATGGAGGATTCTAGGGCTTTGGCGTTTTGGGAAGCCTCTCCTAGTCCTCGGTTAACGGTGACTTTAACCACTTTGGGAACCTGGTGAATATTTTTGTAGCCAAACTGTTCGATGAGTTTGGGAACAATGGTTTCTTGATAAACTTTTTTTAGTTGTTGAGTCATGGCTGTTTTATCCTGATTAACCCTGGGCTTGGTCAGGGATTTTATTCAGTTATCAGTTATCAGTTA
>DLXW01000256.1 GCA_003448685.1 Cyanothece sp. UBA12306 | reverse complement strand
AGCGCTACGCGCAATTAAGAACGGGCGAATGCGCGAATGTAGCAATTTTGCTATGACTCGATTTCAAGCTTTATAAATGTCCTAACCTTGATGCGTAGCGCTATATCTACCCTAGCAGTATTGTATCTAGAATTACTTTACCTTAACGGCGATCGCCTTTGATCAATTTATCTTGTATTTGGGTTTTCCCTATTTTTAACCAAGAAAAAACTTGTTCTGCTGTTAACTCTAAATCAATTTCTTTTAATACCTGAAGTGGAGAATTTCCTCGACAAACTTGGGGAGCTTGTTGTGGAGTAAAAATCAGCACAGAATAATCATCTGGATCGATCATCCATCCCAATTGGCAACCATATTTTATACAATGTAATAGGTTGTCAATAAAACGATTGGCTTTCTGATCAGGAGAAAGAATCTCAATTGACCAATCGGGAGCTTGAAAAAAATTATCTTCTGGTTCTCCTATTTCGTTGATTTTAAAGCTTTCCCAGGCAATTACTGCCACATCAGGTACAATAGAGCGTCCCCAAAAATTACAGCGTAGTTCCGGTAACGCTGCATACTTTTGACTATGATTATCGACCTCAGTTATTAGTTGTTTTTGCAAGATCGAGTGTCGAATTTTGGGCATTGTTTTTTGAATGGCAACTCCATCTATGTATTCCCATGCTGGAGATTCGTCGATATCAGGTAATTTAAGAAATTCTTCAATCTTAATAGTTGAAGCAACAGAAATATTCATAGTTTTGAATCAACCAATAATGATCAATAAAATTCTATCTTATCTTAAGGATAACTTCATCTTCTATTGTAAAGTTTCAACACAAATCATCTACCATATTAGTTACATATGATATATTGAAAATGTGTATCGATGGAGTTAAATTCGTTGATCATGAATGCAGATAGATTAAATAAATCATACGTAACAAGTATGGCTTTGACTATTCTGTTTGTCCTGTTAGATGTTTTTTTAGTCAGTGGTTATACTTTTTCTGAAAAACAGTATTTAGATAAGCAGATCAGATCAGAAAAGAAAATCTGTGAGCGGTGGGGGGAGATATTTGTCAATAACAATAGTTATCTTGTCAGAAACAATATTTGGAACGACAAAGCTGGAGAACAATGTATTACAATTAACCTAGATAAACCTGTTTTTCAAGTAATATCAACCAATCATCCTTCCAATTCACAAGGGGTTCCTGCTTCATACCCATCAATTATTAAAGGTTGCCATCCTTGGGGAAGTCCATGTACATCCGGTTGGTCTTCCCAGAAACTGCAAAACATTCAAAAAATTAATAGCAATTGGGTGTTAGAAGGAACTAATGCGAAAGGTCAGTGGAACGCAACCTATGAACTCTGGATTAATCCTTCAACTGATACCAAAGGGCCACCATCGGGGACGGAATTGATGATTTGGCTTAAATCCAATGGCGGTATTGTTCCTGGAGGCCTCAAAGTAGGTACAACGAAACTAAGGGAAAAAATTAAAGGCCAATGGCAACCAATTGAATATGATGTCTATCACGCATCTCCTTGGAGTAAGTGGCAACATTATGTGGCCTATCAGCGAAGGACTCCAACCGAACAGGTTGAAATAAACCTTAAGGACGCGCTTGATGACTGTGTTAGTCGAGATTGGTGTGAACCACAATGGCATTTAGTAGCGATTGAAGCAGGTTTTGAAATTTGGCAGGGTGGAATAGGTCTGAAAATAGTTGATTTTTCAGCATCAATAGACGTTAAATAAACACCAGCTAATCTTTAAGTTATTTTCTAAAAACCTATTTTTCTCTAGTACAAAAGAGAATAAGGGAGAAAAAAAATGATGAAAGCAATTTGGTTATTAATCTGTCCTTTGTGCCTCAATCTAATGATGATTAATGGGGTTTACGGCAATCTAAAACAGCAAGAACAATTTAGATGTTCTATCCAACTTATCAAGCCACCTCCAGATACACTAGATGATAATGAAAGCAATCAGATTATACTGGAAAATGAGATGGTAATCTCAATTAATAATCAAGCACTAGCTCAACAGATTCAGCAAGGTAACTATCATATATATTACTTTCAAAGAGGTGAAATCGAAAGTCCAAGGACTCTATGGCATTTTAATTTCAATCCAACTTTGCTAAATCTACAAAATTCAACTTTTTCGGGAAAAATTTATTTAGGAGATCCCGACAACCCAAGTCAGGGTAGAGGAGAATATTTCAGATTCAAAGTTATTATTTCACAAGACAGAAAAGATTATATTGAGCAGTATCATGAAATAGTTTATAGTGATGATAGGACTGATTGGCTAAGGAGACCTAAGCCAAAACTTCCAGAACCAATTCATCAGTCTTGTGAAAAAGATATAAGAGTCTATAGGCAGTCCTAAAAAATATAGGAGATATTAAACTGATGTCATGGCAAGAACTAGAAATTAAAAAGCAAGAACTAGAAATTAAAAAGCAAGAACTAAAGTATCGTTGGATATTAGCTGGAATTCTTAGCTTTGCAGGGGTACTTATAACGAGTATAGTTACTGCCATGAATAATAATAATGAATTGGAACTAAAGCGCTTTGATGTATATAGTCAATTGACCAGGGAAATTGTAGAGGGTTGTCGTCAAGAAAGCGAAATGCTTGTGCTTTTTTTACAAGATATATCTGATACTCAAAAAGAAAAAAATAAATGGAATATTTTGTCCCAATCGCTTCAGCAATATATTGATAAAAAGCCTGGCTGTCCTAGTTATAAATGATTTACTTTATTCAAATCGACTTGAACACTTTTGCCCAAACTAAAAATAGTCAAATTTTAATTTGCTTAACACATATCTTCTAAGCTGCCGAGGAGGAATAAACAGAATTGTTCGAGTTAGTCGGTAAAAAATTGTGTTGTCCTAACAGTTCAGCTAAATTAACCTCAGTTTCCAATAAACAAGCATGGCCACTATCAGGTAAAATGGCTAAGTTACCATTAGGAAAACAATTTACTAATCGCTTACCTTCTGTAACCGATGGTAACAGGCGATCGCTGTCACTAGCTAAAGTTAAAATAGGCTGGGTTAACTGTCTTAATTGCTTTTCAGTTACCTGAAAATCCCTCAGCAAAGATAGTCTCCAACTAACTACAGATTGGGGAACTGATTGCATTGCTTTTAATAAAGCTCGATAATCTTTCCTTTCCATTCTAGCTAATGAGGCTAAAAATGGTAAAAACCCTAGGGTTGAAGTTCGATGTAAAAAATCTGGCATCCATTTGGTTAATTGTACACCCATACTTAACCAAGGATATTGACTAAATGAAGAAGCGGGATTTACTAAAATTATTTTATCGATTAACTCAGGAAAATTAACAGCTATTTTAATCGCTAAACAGCCACCAAAAGATTCTCCACATAAATAAATTGGACAAGAAGATATATGCTCTTGAAGTTCTTTTTTAATCAATGTAATTGTCTGATTAACTAAAGTATTCCAATCACTACAGTCATTTTGTGGAATCGACAGACAACGAATTCTAAAAAATTCACTTAATTGTTGAGCTTGTTTACCAAATAGTTGTCCAGTTCCGTCCATTCCTGGTAAATAAACAAATAGAGGAATATTAGAGTTAGATGGTTGTAGCTTGAGTAACCTCATTCTTGATGGTTTATGCTTGATCATTAAGAAATTTATAGTCTGCTTAATTATAGCAATTTTCTCTTTGAGAGAAAGAGAAGCCATCAGGATTTAAGATTTCAAACAAAAAATTCCAGTATCAACACTGGTACATATCTGGATCTTGATTAATGATTATTTTTTGGTCTAACTATCTCATTTTAACGTGATTTAAACAAGTTAAATCAACTTTGCCAAAATGGACACTAAAAGCTAACTGAAGATGTTCTAATGCTTTAACCAACCAAGGGACTCCTTCTCTAGAGAAAGACTCATAGTGGTTAAAGAGAATGGAAAAACGTTTATCTAAATAAGGTTTTACTTTACGACACATCAATACTACTTGTAGCAAAGTTCCAATGGTTTTGGTTACCCCTAAATTGGAAATCATATCAATAAAAACGTAGTGTTCAGGATTTCTACCACTGTCTACTACTAAGAAGTTTAATAATTGGCTTGATGTGCGCATCATCAGAAATTCACTGGGTTTTTGATGATTACATTCAGGTAAGGTATTTTGTAAAAGTTGATAAAGATTTTTATTGAATTGACCTTTAGTATATTGGGGATCAAGGGCAGTAGTTAAATATTCATACAAATCCCCTTTAAAATGCTCAAAAGTTTTGGCATGAATGGTTTGACTTAAAAAATCTTGAGATAAACTTTTATAAGTATAGCCACCGTCTATTGTTCCCACAAAATACTTCAGCGCTCTATTTAAGTCCTTATCTTTTAATAAAGTGGGGTTTTGAACCGCTCTAATCAGATGTTTATGTTCTTTAGCCAACTCAGGAGAACGTGCTAGTTGAGCCATCCGAACTTTATAAGTAACATACCGCGATAGGTTAACCTCGAAACGCTTTTCGGTTTGAGCTTTGATCCGTCTCACAGTTTGTTGGTGTTCCGTGCTACTGTCGTCTCCTGCTAAACAGTGATTGTATAAATAAGGATAACGATGAATCAGATTGCCTACTGCATTGGTATCATTGTGGGTTTGCTTGCTGGTGATGACTCTGGCTAATCTTTGAAGCTTAATAAACTCATCGGATTTGGTGAAAGTTTTAACCAAATAACGGATGCGATTAGGAGTATTATTTAAACCGCTACGGGGACTGGTTAAATTCTCAAATAACTCAACTAACTTAGGAATATAAGTTTGTAATTGAGGTTCCATCTGCCAACGGTTAATCAGAATGTGGCAACAACGGTTAAAGAAATAATTAAAATCGTATTCGATATTTTTTGATTTAACAACGCTTTCTAGGGCAATGTAGACGTTGCTATCACGGAAACTTCTTCCTTCAACAAAGAGACGGCGAAAATCTTCAATCAATTGTTCAGGAGAATCACTTTTGGCGTGCAGTACTAAGTAATCGTATAGCACTTGTTGACTTGATGATCCTTGCTGTCTTTGGGAACTATTAATGTGTGATATTCTGTTCATGGCCTTGAGACCTCCTAACTTGATTTATATTTCAATTGGGGCCTTTGAAGTTCTCAGTGAGACTGAAAGTTGATTTCTTGCCCTGTGGTTGCTTTGTGATAGAAATTAACTATAGTAGACTTTAACCTTTATTGATCTGGTTATAGTTCAGTTTGGTTTTAAGAGATTAATTTCCTCACCAAGGTTTATTAGTTTTTTAAATATACCAACCTAGAATAACAGACAAATAAGGTTATGGCAAGTGATCTTTGTCACAGTAAAAATCATTGATTGTTTTGAGTAAATTCATCAATACTTAGTCGTTTCTTTATCTTATGATATTTTCGCTAAATCTCAGTAAAATCCGAAGTATTCTTGAAGTCAATCTAGAAAATGAATTTGACACATTGCCTCATTTTTTAGTTAATGGAGTTAATACTGACAGTCGCTGTATCAAGTCAGGTGAAATATTTATAGCCTTAAAAGGCAATAATTTTGATGGACATAATCATGTTGAAGATGCAATAAATAAAGGGGCAATATGCTTAATTGTTGATCATTATGTATCAGTAAAATCCACTAAGCAAATTCCACAATTGCAAGTCAAAAATACTTTAACTGCTTATCAACAGTTTGGCCATTGGTGGCGAAATCAATGCAACATTCCTGTGATAGCTATCACAGGTTCAGTTGGCAAAACTACTACCAAAGAGTTGATAGCCTCTGTATTAGCTAACTATGGAAAAGTACATAAAACCCAAGAAAATTACAACAATGAAATTGGAGTACCCAAAACCTTATTACAACTGACTTCTAGCCATGATTATGCTGTTATTGAAATGGGAATGAGAGGTTTAGGAGAAATTGCTTTACTAGCCCAAATTGCTCGTCCTACCATTGGACTTATTACTAACGTAGGAACTGCCCATATCGGTAGATTAGGCTCGAGAGAGGCAATTGCTCAGGCTAAATGCGAATTATTTGCCGAAATGTCCCCAGAAAATACCGCTATTTTTAATTACGACAATAATTTGTTGGTAGAAACAGCTAAAAAGGTGTGGCCAGGAGATAGTATTACCTATGGACTAGAAGGGGGTGATCTGATGGGAGAATTAGTTGATCATCAAACTCTACGAGTCGAAGGGACCGATTTTCCCTTACCTTTACCTGGTCGTCATAACGCCTTAAATTATTTAGCAGCGATCGCTGTGGCTAAATGTTTAAATTTAGATTATCAACCCCTAACCCAAGGAATTTCCGTAAATTTACCCAAGGGACGTTCCAGGCAATATCAATTATCTGGTGATATTATCATTCTTGATGAGACCTATAATGCTGGCTTAGAGTCGATGCAAGCCGCTTTACAGTTGTTAAAAGAAATTCCTGGCCAAAGACATTTAGCAATTCTAGGAACAATGAAGGAATTGGGGGAAAAATCTGCTCAATTTCATCGTCAAGTGGGAGAAACTGTTAAAGATCTAAAAATCGATCATCTGTTAGTATTAGTGGATGATACTGAAGCGATGGCCATTGCCGAAGGAGCCAAAGGAATTGCAATAGACTGTATACCAACTCACTCAGAATTGATTAAACGGTTGACCGACATTGTACAACCAGGCGATCGTTTATTATTTAAGGCTTCTAATTCCGTCGGTTTAAACCAAGTGGTAGAGAAGTTTCGACAACAAGTAAATGAGTGATTAAGTTCTAGTAACCTTAACTATACAGGGGAATTTTTGTCGAAAGACTTATAATTTCCCCCAAAGCTAACCAACAGACCACTACTGTATGAAGATCGAATACCGACAGAGGTTTCACCCAAAAGAATGATCTATACTTTTTGTCGATGGGGAATACTAAGTCAGGGAAAAAAACTTTTAGGGGATCAATGATGAATTTTCCAGGTTTATCTGCTAATGCCACTGATACTTTAGTTAAAGTCGCTTTCACCTTAATATTTATTGCTTTACTCTAAAAAAAGAGCCACCAACAGCACAAAAGACTACCAGCTCTAATTTTTAATTAGATTAAAATGGAGATCGCAAACACAATTAAATTATTGTCTAGAATTGACAACTCAAACAGGATTATTTTATGACCATCGACTTCCAAGACCAATTTGATGTCATCATTGTTGGTGCAGGCCACGCAGGATGTGAGGCGGCCTTAGCCAGCGCACGTTTGGGATGTCGTACCCTAATCTTAACCCTTAACCTTGATAAAATTGCCTGGCAACCCTGTAACCCCGCCGTGGGGGGACCAGCTAAGTCCCAATTAACCCACGAAGTAGACGCTTTAGGGGGAGAAATTGGCAAAATGGCGGATCGAACTTATCTCCAAAAGCGAGTCCTAAACGCTTCACGAGGACCAGCAGTTTGGGCTTTACGTGCTCAGACCGATAAGCGGGAATATTCCGCTGTAATGAAAGAAATTGTCGAAAATCAAGATAATTTAAGTATCCGTGAAGCCATGGCCACCGATTTAATCTTAGGAAAAAACGATCAGGTCATTGGTGTAGAAACTTACTTCGGAACTTGCTTTGGGGCTAAAGCGGTCATTTTAACAACAGGAACCTTTCTCGGTGGCCGTATTTGGATTGGCAATAAATCAATGGAAGCAGGACGGGCCGGAGAATTTGCAGCCATTGGACTGACTGAAACTTTGAATAGATTGGGTTTTGAAACCGGAAGACTCAAAACCGGAACCCCGGCCAGAGTTGATAAACGGTCTGTGGACTATAGTAACCTTGAACCTCAACCCCCCGATGGTGAATTGCGCTGGTTTAGCTTTGACCCCGAAGCTTGGATCGAACGAGAACAAATGAACTGCTATCTGACCCGTACTACGGTCCAAACCCATCAACTGATTAAAGATAACTTACATTTTTCTCCTATTTATGGTGGTTTTATTGATTCAAAAGGGCCTCGTTACTGTCCTTCCA
>DLXW01000212.1 GCA_003448685.1 Cyanothece sp. UBA12306 | reverse complement strand
GTAAACATCCCTTCTAACCCTTCTGCTTTCATCATTTGCAAGGCCACTTGTAACCCATACATTAGGTTAACTGGAGGGGTAAAGGGAGAACTATTTTTATCGGTTGCTTTCTTGTATGCTCCTAAATCGAGATAAAACTTAGGTAGAGTGGCGGTTTCGTAAGCTTTCCAAGCTTTTTGACTAACAGAAACAAAGCCTAACCCTGGGGGAATCATATAGCCTTTTTGGGAACCCGAACCCACCACATCTAAACCCCAATCATCAACGGGAACATTAAAGGCCCCTAAACTGGTGACAGCATCGACGATAATTAAAGCTTCTCCGTGGTTTTTGACGTATTTATTGATGGTTTCTAAGTCATTGAGAACCCCTGTCGAGGTTTCGGAATGGGTAATAATGACAGCCTTAATAGCTTTTTGGCTATCTGCTTCGAGTTTCTGACGGAAAACTTCAGTATCGAGTGGTTTACCCCATTCGGCGGTGATTTCTTCTACTTCTAAGCCAAAAGCCCTGCTGATTTTCCCCCAACGTTCACCAAATTTACCATTGTTACCCACTAAGACGCGATCGCCAGGACTAAGAAAATTAATAATCCCTGCTTCCATGGCCCCAGTTCCGCTAACATTGAGCATTAATACGTCACTGGTGGTTTGGTGTAGCCATTTAAGATTTTCAGTAATTTCAGCAATAATTTGACTAAAATCCCCACTACGATGGCCAATAGGATGTTTAGCCATAGCCAACAATACCTTTTCGGGAACGGGGGTTGGGCCTGGGATCATTAACATATGTTTGTCTTGCATTAATTATTACTCCTACTTCAGACTTAGATAATTAAGATCTTTAGTCAGCTTACCCCATTTAATAATAAAAAAAAAGCGATTTTTTGGGCTATTTTTGAATGTTTAATTCAGCTTTACTTTTTTTCTAGACTTTGGTTGGTTAATTTATCGGAAATAGGGCTTAGTTGCACATCAATACTGTTGAGAGACCAGTGATGTTCAAAAGGAATATCTATCTGTTCACAGATAGCTTCAAGTTGTTTTTGCTGTGCTTTAGCCTTTCGTAAAGTAACAATCAATTGCTGAATTTGTTTGTATAAAGCAGGTTGTTCATAAGTCATTACTAGGCTTTTCCGTTCTAATAATTGCAGTAATAATTCGTAGTGAACTAAAGATGGTAGGGGCAGATGATTCATATCAGCTATTAGTTATTCAATTAATCGTTGAAAAAATACACTGTTGTACAAGTTTATTTAATTATGGGTCTTAATTAAATGATCTCCAAACGCTTCAATTAGTTCCAATTTGCTGCTAATTCTTCGGAAAAACTCTCTCTAAAATCCAAAAATCAAGAAAAAGGGAATGATTTAGTTCCTCACTAATTGGCTTTAAGCAAATAAATCTTTAATTGCCTGGGTACGATCGGGTTGTTTGACTAAAGATTCCCCAATTAAAACTCCATCCACTCCTGCGCATCTCACAAATTTTAAGTCATCAGGGGTATGCAAGCCTGATTCGCTAATAATTTTAATGCCTAAGGATTGAATTTTATCCCGTCGGGTTGTCAATAATTCGCTAGTTGTTTGAAGATTGACCTCAAAGGTTTTTAAATTGCGATTATTAATCCCCACTAAAGAAACCCCTGGGATGGCCAAGACGCGATCGAGTTCCGTTAAAGAATGGACTTCAATAAGAGCAGTCATACCCAAAGATTGGGTAATTTTCAGGAAATAGTTTAAATCATGATCCTTTAAAATAGCCGCAATCAGGAGTATAGCATCGGCTCCCTTAGTACGGGCTAGATAGATTTGGTAAGGATAGATGATAAATTCTTTACATAATAGAGGCAAATCGACTGTTTGACGCACTAATGCCAAATTATCAAAGCTGCCTTGGAAAAATTTTTGATCGGTAAGAACAGATAGACAACTTGCTCCCCCTTGAACATAAGCTTGGGCGATCGCTACTGGGTCAAAATCTTCTGTGATCACGCCTTTACTAGGGGAAGCTTTTTTTATTTCAGCAATCAAAGATGGTTGAGTTTTTCCTTGGTTGATCGCCCCTAAAAAATCCTGTGGTGGGGGTAAATCTCGGACTTGTTTGCGTAATTCTAGCAAGGAGATCCTTTCACGCAGGCGATCAACTTCTTTTTCTTTATGCCAGACAATTTCTTCGAGAATGTGACGTGGTTCAGCGTCGGGAACTTGAACCTGATAGCGAAGGGTATCAACGTCTACAGCAGGATTAGGAGAACGTCTTCGGATTTGCATAGGGATCTTGACAACGATGTTAACCGAGTTGATTAAGAAATTTTAAGCAGTCTTGTGATTGTATCATAACCAATCAACTCCAAGTATCCTAAATGGCCTGAACTAGATACAATGGGAAAAATATATTGTTTTTATTATTAACACGGGGTTCGAGCAAAATTAGATTTTGGTAAAGTAGGGGGACTCTGTAGGGTCAGCAAATTTCCATTAAGGTAACTCATTTGAGCTAATTTTTGCCTTGATTAGGTCTTAAAACAACAAAAAATCTTATTCTTGTTTTAAATAATCTATTTATTTGCTAAATACTCAATTTAGTGCCAAAATACTAAATTCTCAATCTCGAACTCAAGTTATGGCATTTCTAATTAGAACCAGTTTACATATTTCGAGAGTATGAATACCATTAAAGAAAAAATCCAATCGATCTTGAATCAATTACCAGATGATTGTTCAATTGAAGATATCCAGTATCATTTATATGTACTTGAAAAAGTACGTCAAGGCTTATACATTGCCGATCGGGAAACCACCTTACAACAGGAGGAAGTCGAGGGGCTTCTAAACAAATGGCTTATCGAGTAATTTGGTCTTCCAAAGCAGTTGAAGATGTTGATGCAATTGCCACATATATTGGTCGCGACTCCCCTTCTTATGCAGCAGCGGTAGTCCGTCAGATCATTGATATTACCCGTCAACTTGAGCAATGTCCTTTAGAGGGACAAATTATTACTGAGGGAGACGATTCAACTATCCGTGATAAATTAGCCTATACTTATCGCGTCATCTACCGAGTTGAAGATGAAACAGTGACGGTAGCGTCCATTGTTCATACTAAACGGCTATTAGTCTTAAGTGAGTAGATTTAAGCCTTTTGGTGGGCTTTGCCCACCCTTTAATGAAGCCTCCGCTCTGTCCTTAGACGAGCGTAGGTAGTTCGCTATTATTCAAGCGACCCAAAGATGTTGAGCAAAACGAATAGAAAAACTCACCAATAACAAACCAAAGAAACCAATTGTGGCATATCCCCAACGGGGATAATCCGATAATAAAACCCCTAAAGCTAAGCTCAGGGAGATAATGCCATAAGCAAGACGGTTGAGGGAAATAGTCCCCCCAGAAGCTAATAATAATCCTAAGGCCGAAAAACCATAGACCACAATGACAAAACTCAAGCGATGACGTAAATGCCAAATTAAATAAAACCCCCCCCATACGGATACAGTATTGAGCAAAGGATCACCAATCATCAGCCAAAGTAAGAAGATTAAAAACCATAAACTATAGTCAAAACCAGCACCTAAATGGCGACGATAACACCATAAACCATAACTAATGGCGCAAATCACTAAAAACAAGAAAGGATGCCCGAGATCTTGTATTTGCTGGTAGTTCCATTGACTTTTTCCTGTGGTAATTTCGAGCAACATTGTCTGCCAACCTTGCCAGTCGAGGCCTTGACTTCGGTTCCATTGGGTATGTTGTACTGTGATGAAAGCCAAAGGATCATTAAATTGTATCCAGCAATAGCTACTATAGATTAAGACCCCGACTGCACTACCTAAACTGCTTAAATAAGCTATGATTGGGGCTTTGCTTCGCCATGCAGTCAGTAGAAAAGCCGGAATTAAGGCCAGTCCTGTAATGCGGGTTGCTGTGGCTAACGCGCCCCATATTGCTGCTTGTAGGTAAGACTGGCGATCAAACGCCGAAAGAGATGCTGTACTTAAACATAAAAATAGTCCTTCTGTATAGACAACTGTGGCAAATAACGACAAAGGACACCAAGCTAAAACTAGGATAGCCCATCGCGCACATTGATGACCATTAGTCCTTTTTACCCAGTGATAGAGAATAAATAGTGTTACTAGAAAAGCGCTGTTGTTAATTAAAGTTCCTGCCACTGCCGCGGGAAAGCCTAGCCTAATAAACAAGCCAATAATTAGGGGAAATAGGGGAAAAAAAGCCACATTAGCCCCTGGAAAGCTGCCAAGACCATCATAATTTTTGTGGGCAATTTGTTGATAAAAATTACTATCCCAAGCTGAAAATACATCCCAACCAAATTCTGCTTGAATACCTCCAGAAGGAGCAGCAAGTAGTGGGGCTACCCCTAACATAGCCAAGAGAATTAGTGCTCGACTAAGTAACCAGATGGTTAAAATAAACCAGATAGGTTGTCCAAAAAATCCTTCTGACTTCATCGAAAAAATTTAAGTTTAAAATTCCATCCTAAACTGTTTAAAACAATATTACTCTCTTAACTGCTCTTTAATTTAGCAAAATTTGGACTAACATTGATTAAGATAACTCTCTATAGCAATTGTTATTGTTGGAGATGGTGATTAAAAATTATTGATGACCTTAAGCAATATGGGTAGAATTTTGGCTATTGGTGATATTCATGGTTGTTCTTTTGCTTTGAATACTCTCTTAGAAATGATTGATTTGAGAGCAGAAGATACCTTAGTAACTTTAGGAGATTATGTTGCTCGAGGTCCTGATACTAAAAAAGTTATAGATTGTTTGCTTTCCTTAGTTAAAAGAGGGCAATTAATCCCCCTCAAAGGTAATCATGAAGTAATGATGTTAGAGGCCAAAAACCAAGAATGTTTTCGTAGTAATTGGCTAGAATTTTGGGGTAAAGAGACTCTAAAATCCTACAATAATCAAGCTGAAATTAGTTTAGATTATATTCCTGGAACTCACTGGGATTTTCTAGAAAATACTTGTTTAAATTGTTGGGAAACTGAAAAATATATTTTTGTTCATGCTAATCTCAAGCCCCATCTTTCCCTACATAAACAGTCAGAACATAGTTTATTCTGGGATAAATTCTATCAACCTCAGCCCCACTATTCTGGTAAAGTAATGGTTTGTGGACACACTTCTCAAAAAGATGGACTTCCTATTAGTGTTGGTTATGCTGTATGTCTGGATACTTGGGCTTATGGAGAGGGCTGGTTAACTTGCTTAGATATGGATAGCGGCAAAATTTTTCAAGCTAACCAACAAGGAGAAAAACGAACAACTAATATTAAACACTATCTTTTATCCTGTGAAGAATTAGCCACTCTTTATCGCGTCACAAGAAAATTTCAATGATCCATCACATCACTTCAGGCTTCAACCACCCCACTCTATCCTTCGAGAGGGTGGGGTAGTTGTTTGATCAAATAGAGCCAGT
>DLXW01000216.1 GCA_003448685.1 Cyanothece sp. UBA12306 | reverse complement strand
TGACGACATTATGATAAAATAAAAAAGGTTTAAAAAGCCTTTTTTATTTTATGTTGGGTTGACCCCTCCGAAACCCAACAAAGAAAAGAATCAATGAGCCCAGGGGAGTGGGTTTTGTCCAGGTATTCCCTTGGGTTGAGGGTGTTGGGTTTCGTCTCTCAACCCAACCTATGAAGGCGATCGCCCTTACCATATTAAAATATGTATAATTAATATGGTAAAATAATATGAGTGCCACTTTCGAGTGGGATAGTCAAAGAGAGGCAGACAATCAAGCCAAACATGGGGTGGACTTTGAAACGGCGCAATATGCGTTTTTCGATCCACATCGTTTGATTGTCCATGATGCCAAACATAGCGACTTAGAGGAACGTTGGTTTTGTATTGGCAAGGTCAAAGACCGTGTTTTAACGGTGCGTTTTACATATCGTGATGGAGTAATTCGTATATTTGGGGCTGCCCAATGGCGCAAATGGAGGAAGTTCTATGAAAAACACAACCCCTGATCCCGCAGAACCGATTGGTGATGTTACGATTGTCAAAGATTTTCTACCACCACCAGAACAGTTAGTACCGAAGAAAAATACTGTAAGGGTAACGATGGAATTTACCAAGGAGAGCATTGAGTTTTTCAAAAGTGAAGCTCAACGCCATAATGCTTCGTATCAAGCCATGATTCGGAATCTCGTGGATGCCTATGCTAGACAACAACAGCAGTAAGTGTAACCACAAACTTAATCACAGGTGGTGCGTTCCCCAATGGATATCAATGTCGAAGTTGCAATGGTTTCACCCGAACGCACCCTACGAGGCTGACGATGGGGGTTTTGGGTTGAACAAAGAAAGTCAAACCCAACAAAGAAAAGAATCAATGAGCGCAGGGGAGTCGGTTTGGTCGAGGTATTCCCTTGGGTTGAGGGTGTTGGGTTTCGTTCCTTAACCCAACCTACGAAGGCGATGCGATCGCCCTACTATTCCATAAGCTCTGCGATGGTTAGATTGGCTCTGTAGACTTATTCAGCAAGCCCTAATTAAAGCAATTATTGAGTTTTAGATAGTTTTTTCTTGAATAATGCACCAAACCCTAAGGCTGTTGCTGCACCTAAAATAGTTAGTGGTTCGGGAACTTGCTTAACATTTACTTTGACGGTAAATATCTGGTCTTTATTTTTCCCATTCTCCTTAAAAGGTGTCGGACCCCATCGAACCCGAAAGGAATCATTAAAACCATCAGAATCTCGATCAAGGATACTTGAAAAGATAGCATCACTTCTTCCTGGGGTTTGAAGATTGCTTATGGCTCCCTTGTTATCACCCCAATTTAGTCCTCTTACCTCCAGTTCAATAAAGTTATCAGCTAGATCTTCATCTCCATCGCGATTTAGACCAAGCTGATCTTTGCTAATCATCAACTCAAAAATTAGCATATTATCCATTTCGCTAGACTTAATTGTCATGTCGTGGTTTCGATCAGGAAAATCTGGATCATTTCCATCTACGAAGTCTCCAAGAATAGCAATTTTTCCAAAGTCTAACTCCTCGCGGTAAGCACTTATTCCCCCTGGGTCTGCACCAAGTTCCAACGAATCAACCTTTGCTGTGTATTTTATGGGGATGGCACTAGCCTCGGAGGCGAACATGAAAATGCTTGCCAACAAGATAGAAGCAATAGAAAACTTACATCGATAATCTAACATCATTTCTTATTCCTCAGTCTGTTTTATTAATAAGTTTTAGAAGATAGTTTCTTCTTGAATTGAGTTTTGGGGTTAGGTGTTGGATTTAATCGGTTATCAATGAGCGCAGAGGAGTGGGTTTTGTCCAGGTATTCCCTTGGGTTGAGGGTGTTGGGTTTCCTCCCTTAACCCAACCTACGAAGGCTATGAGATCGCCCTAAATCGGATTTGGTATTAATTATAATTCGGCTCATCACTATATTCAAATCCTTCATCACAACAACCAGTTCCACATGCTGGTGCATTGCAAGCCGTTGCTGGGCCAGTCCAGCCATCAAATTCCCAGGCCTGGAAAAAACCTGCGCTCACTGTACATCTTTGTCTTGCTGGTCGAACACCTGTTCCATTTGGATCGATGCAGAAGGTCCAAGCAGAGGGAGTGGTGCAAATCCTTTCACAGGTAACAGAAAGATTCACTGGTGCAACACGACCAGGCACACAGTCATCATCCATACTTTCAGCTATAGTAAAGCCTAAGGCAATTACAGCAACAATGGCTGCTGCTTCCCACACCTCTCCACTCGGATCAACCCCATTAGGAACAAAATACCCTCCATACAAATTCATCCCATCTACATAACCTAAAGGATCTCTGCTAATAAACCGACCCTGATCGCTATCATAATACCTTGCACGGAAATAATATAGCCCCGTTTCCTCATCAAATCGCCGTCCCGTAAACAAATAAGGATTATCAATCAAACTATTGGCTGCGCCCCAAGGATGAGGGGGAACAATATCCCCATTAGTATCAAATACCGTCACCTCACCATAAGGATCATAGAGATAACTTTCTATAATATCCCCAGTTTCATCCGTCACTGCATAAACAGAGAACAACCCATCTTGATGATAATGTAACCGTTGATCCCCAACACCGATCGCATTATTATCCCCATCCAAATTGCGATCCATCACTAACACTTCATCAATGTAATTACCATAGACAAATTGCTGAGTCAGGACATTACTACCATCTCGTTCCTCAACCACCCGATTGCCATCATAATAGAAATCTGTAACCCCATCATTAGCACCAGAATTAGTCACTTCCTTACGAATACGTCGTCCCATCGCATCATAGGAGTATTCTGCAACCACCCCATCTGCTTTACGAGTCGCTATCCGCAGACGGTTACGGGAATCATATTCATAGGTGTAGTTTTCATCCTCCACTAAATTACCATTATCGTCATAGAGTAGAGTTGCGCCATCTTGAGTTATTAACTCATTAAAGGATGAATGTTCCCGATCATCTACAATGGGAATGCCATTTTCATCAAAAATAGTGGTTTCTTCCCAGTTACCAACCCCATCAAGCTGATATTGTTGTCCTTGATTAACTTCCGTTGACGGGTTAATAATAGCGTCTCCCTGTGCATTTAATTCCCCTCGTTCAAAGTTAATCAAACGATAGACAGAATCATACTCATACAATTCACTATTAGCTAAATCATGGAGTTTACGCTGGAAGGTGCGATTATTCATCCGATCATACCCATATTCAAAGCCCACAATTAGGGTATTATCAGCTTCTAAGTGCCGTAAAGTGACAGTACGACGTAAACCATCATAACCAATGTCCGTATCTCCAGCATCGTTGAGATAGGTCATGCGAGTACCATTAGTAGGCGATCGCCGTTCTAAGACTCGTCCCGCACCAATATAATCGTATTCCACAAGTGCTAAAGCTTCACCATCATCTGTAATAGACTTAATCCGATCTAAACCATCGTAGGTATAAGACCTCTTGCAAAAGTTT
>DLXW01000114.1:6395-7043 GCA_003448685.1 Cyanothece sp. UBA12306 | reverse complement strand
TCAGGGTTAGGACGTTGAGATTTCCAAGCCAGAAAAAGTTCGATAAAGTTTTCTATTTTGCGTTGTATTCGCCGATTATAGTGAGTTTGTTCAATATTTAGTTTTTGAGCTAATTGATTAATCGCTGCATTAATTTGGTCAAAAACTTGTTGCTCTTCAATGCGAATACTTAACCAACCTTTGAGAGGTCCAGGTAATTGCTCTGGAGTTAAATCTTTTCCTAAAAAGATAATAATAGGTTTATCAGTTGGCCAAAAAGAACCTACTTCAAAAGGAATCCAAGGAGAACGTAAACTATCAGGAGTAATTAAAACGATTAAAGCTTCAGCAGCCTTAAGATTTTTCTTTAATTGATCACTAATAGAATTAGAGCCAAAATCTAAGCCAGAATCTGGATCTGAAGTACATAAAATATCTTGATCTTCAATTTTTAAAGCATAGATAAGGAAGTCAAATAAAGCTTCAGCAATCTCTTCATCTGAATGACTATGACTAATGAAAATGCGTTTCATAAATTTCCTAATTCGTCTCTATTTTTATTTTGGTTTCTAAAGAGGCTAACCGTTTTATTTGATTATACTAGGAAGGATTTAACACTGTTAAATACCTACAAGGGTATATTTGTAGGGACATAATACTATTATGTCC
>DLXW01000114.1:3427-6153 GCA_003448685.1 Cyanothece sp. UBA12306 | reverse complement strand
GACATAATACTATTATGTCCTAATGGGTTCTGACTTCTCACATATCATTACTGATTGCTATAGATGGGATTTTGCTTTTTTGTTTTGTTTTAATTAATCTGCATAAAAATCTTCATCTAATAGCTGTTCAATGGTAAAAGGACATTGATTAGGATATTCTTCTAGGGAGGGTTTACGAACACAAAATCTAGCTTTTTGTCCTTCTTTAATCGCTAATTTTCGACCATCTTGATATGCTTTGATGATTTCTTCTGCTAAATAAGCTTTGAAAGATGGATTCTCTTCCAAGTCTTTTTGGATACGAAATCGATGTTCTGTTACTGAAGTATACCAACTTCCTTTCATAGAATCGGGAGCATCTTTTTGAACCATTAATTTGAGTAAGTGAGCGATTAAAATCGTTAAATTACTAATAAATGCTCGTTTTTCTGACTTCCCCATGTCTTCTAATTCAATCAGCAAATTCTCCCAATCAATCTCTTGAAAGTTTCTTTCTTTGATGTGTTTAATAATGACTTCTCGCCATTGATTAAAATCTAGTTGATATAACTTTTCATACAATTTAGTATCCATTTTTCTAAAAAATGATTTATTTAAACTTAGATACAAGATCTCAGATTAGGAAGTCACTCAATTACTTCAACATCAATTGTGGTTTGATGGGTAGAATTTTCTTCTGAGGTAGATTGATCGGACTTTTGTTGACCATATTCCCGAAATAAATCCGTTATTTCAGTAATTAATAAAGATATAAGCAAGCCATCATCAATCCAGCCTACAATAGGAATTACATCGGGTGAAATATCCAGGGGACTTAATAAGTAGATTAAAGTTCCAATAATTACTAACCAACGATATTGGGGATGTTTCATTGTCCCCCGATACCAGTTATAGAAGCCTTTAACTAGATAATTCATAATGATTTTCCTAAAATTTAACTGAAAATTTCAACTAACTCAATTATAGCTCAGATCAACAATGAACAATTGATAACTGTATAACTGCTAACTGCTAAACTTCGCGATCAAAGCCAAATTTATCTCTAATTTGAGCATTAAAAAACTGTCCTTTTGAGGGAGCTTTTTCTAACTCTTGATAAAGAGATTTAGGTAGATCATGATATTGATAAATACTGCCATTAGTAAACTCAACTCTGAGAATTTGTTGCTCATAATTATAGTCAAAAGACTTAACCGCAACACTCTGACTTTTTAACAAAGGAAAAGCAATTACATCGCGAATACTAGATGAATCAGTTAATAGCATTACTAAACGATCAATACCAATTCCTAAACCACCAGTGGGAGGCATTCCGTATTCCAAAGCAGTTAAAAAATCTTCGTCAACGCTATGGGCCTCTAAATCTCCAGCAGCTTTTTGTTCTGCTTGTTTTTCTAATCTTTCCCGTTGATCAATGGGATCAGTTAACTCAGAAAAGCTATTAGCTAATTCTCTTCCTACGATATATAATTCAAATCTTTCTACTAATCCTTTTGCAGAACGATGGGGCTTAGCTAAAGGGGAAATTTCCACGGGAAAATCAAGAATAAAAGTTGGTTGAATTAGGGTTTCTTCTACGGTTTGCTCAAAAACTTCATTCATTAATTTACCCAGGGAAGGACAGCCATCAGGAACGTCAATTCCTGCCTTTTTAGCTGCTGCTGTTGCTATTTCTAAGTCGGTAAATTCAGCAAAATCTAATCCACTTTTTTCTTTGACAATTTCCGTCATTGTCACCCGTCGCCAAGGTGCAGATAAATCAATTTCTTGGTCTTGATAGGTAATTTTTAAGGTTCCTAAAACCTGTTGAGCAGCATTAGTAATCAGGTTTTCGGTTAACTCCATCATATCAAAATAATCTGCATAGGCTTGATAAACCTCGATGGAAGTAAACTCAGGATTGTGTTTAGTAGAAACACCTTCATTGCGAAAAATTCGCCCCAATTCAAATACCTTTTCAAAGCCACCAATAATTAACCTTTTTAAGTGTAATTCTGTGGCAATCCTCAGATATAAATCCATTTCTAAGGTATTATGATAGGTAATAAAAGGACGAGCTTCTGCTCCTCCGGCTTCACTTTGTAAGACAGGGGTTTCTATTTCAATAAATCCTTGATTATCTAAATAACGGCGAATGGATGCAGTAATTTGGGCGCGACGACGGAAAGTTTGCCGCACTTGAGGATTAACAATTAAATCAACATAGCGTTGACGATAGCGTTTTTCTGTGTCGGTTAAACCATGCCATTTATCCGGTAAAGGCAGGAGAGATTTGGTTAAAATGGTATATTCGGCAACCTTAATCGAAAGTTCCCCTTTCTCGGTTCTTTTAATGGTTCCTGTAACTCCTAAAATATCCCCTGTATCGGTTAATTTTTTCAGATCATTGAAGGCATTAGGAACCTCTGACATTGAAGCCTGAATCTGTTTTTTATCTAAATATAATTGAATTGTTCCTGTCTCATCTTGCAGGTTAAAAAAGGCTAATTTTCCAAACACCCGACGGGCAATAATTCTGCCAGCGATCGCTACTTCTAAATCAATTTCTTCCCCATCTTTAAGATCAGCGTATTTTTCCTGTAATTGGGCTGCATCATGGGTAGATTCCCATTTATAAGCATAGGGATTAATACCCGATTTTAGTAACTGTTCAACTTTTTCTAGGCGTGTAGCGCGAATTTCTTCTAAACTCGAAGCAGAATGGGGTTCTTTTGAAGGTTGATAGC
>DLXW01000114.1:756-3256 GCA_003448685.1 Cyanothece sp. UBA12306 | reverse complement strand
GGGGTTCTTTTGAAGGTTGATTAGGAGACATTTGGCTCAATAATTAAAACAGTCTAAAATTGTTCTCAATAATCGGGTTTAAGCTACCTTTGGCTAGGAAATCTTAACCGGATTTTATTATAACTTGTCTCCTGAAATTTGCTTTGCTATTACCAAAAACCTTTCTTTCCACTCGGCATTACTGTTCGCCAATTGGTTTTAGCGGTTTCGAGTTGAGCTTGGGTAATTTGGGCAAAGCTCAGATCCGCTCCGCACAGATTTGCTCCTTTTAAGTTAGCATATTTGAAATTTGCTCCGTATAAATTAGCTCCGCGTAAATCGGCTCCTGTCAAATCAGCATAACCAAAATAAGCATCACTCAGATTAGCATTTTTGCCATTAACTTCGCTTAAACTAGCACGGCCAAAATCGGCACGGGATAGTTCACTCTTTTCTAAATTAACTCGACTCAAACGAGAATTATAAAAACTAATCCCTGGTAAATTGGCTTGATTAAGATCAAGATTTTCTAACTTCTGTTCGGTAAAATCCCGTCGTCCTTGTTCGTAGGCAGTGAGTAAGGTTTTTTTCTTCCATTTGACGGGAGTCTCAACGGTGGTAACATCTGCTGGTTTCATCCTAGATTGACGTTTTTTCGAGGATTTAGCCGTGCCAGAGCCTACATTCATCTTGGGACTGGGACTGGGACTTGCTCCTCCGGCAACAGGGGTAGAACCAGGACGAGAATTGCGAACTGGTTTAACTTGGGTATGAATGGCTGACATGGGGGACATTTTGGGACTGGAATTATAATTCCTACCCTTGGAAATATGGGTATTAACTGGTTCTCTAGCAATATGGGTATTAACTGTTCCCCTAGAAATATAGGTGGGATCACTTTGCTGACTTCTAGAACCAGAAGATTGACTTATTTTGCCGCCACTAGAAGAGGGACTAAAGCCACTAATCATAGTTGTCATGCTTTGCTGCATCCCTTCTTCATAGGGAGCCATGGCTAGGGCATCTAAGACTTCTTGAGCCGACTTATAGCGGTGTTTAACAGCTATTTCGAGCATTTTTTTCAAAACATTGGCCAAGGAAGGACTAATATCAACATAGGGTTCCCAGGCAATTTCTCCTGTGTCAGGATCACATCCAATGTCTTTAGGACTTCTACCAGTTAATAAATAGACACAAGTGACTCCTACCGCATAAATATCACTGGCATAAACAGGACGCATGGCCATTTGTTCAGGGGGAGCAAATCCTGCTGTTCCTACGGCAAAGGCGGTAAAGGCTGTTTGAGGAGAGTTATTACTGGCCACCATGGAGTTAACTTGATTTTTAACCGCTCCAAAGTCAATCAAGACTAATTTTTGGTCTTTTTTACTACGAATAAGGTTGGCGGGTTTGATATCGCGGTGGATAACTTTTTCGGAGTGGATGTATTCTAAAATTGGCAAAAGTTCGCTGAGGAATTGTTTAACTCCTCCTTCACTCAAAGGACCATTTTTTTTGATTTCTTGGTGCAAGTTGTGGCCTTTGACGTATTCTTGGACAAGATAAAATTGTTGATCTTGTTCAAAATAATCGAGTAGTTGGGGAACTTGGGGATGAACTCCTACTTTGCCTAGGGTATGTGCTTCCCGTTCAAATAGCTCTTTAGCCATTTTGAATACGTTGGGATCATCGGTAGCTGGCCGTAATTGCTTAACCACACAGATTGGTGTCCCTGGAAGAGAAAGATCGGCTGCTCCAAATGTTGCTCCGAAACCCCCTTTACCTAAAATTCCTAGGGGTTGATAACGTTTATTTAATCTCAAGGGATTCCCGCAACTTTGGCAATTTTTAACGTTGTTAGGATTTTTGGGTTGGGTACAAGAAGGATTGATACAGTAGCTCATGAAGTCTCACCGATGTCGGGTTTTCAGACATTGACCAATCGGATTCAAAAAAGTAAGTCAAGATAACTTAAATACAATGGTCTAATGTAATTATTCCCTAATATTTTCTTAAAGTAACAGGTTGTGCGTAACATCACACAAATGTGGTGATTTTATTCGCTTCTTGCTCAACTTTTGTTAGTTTTTTTCATGGTAATGAGAAACTAAAAATTTTTCTCATTACCACTACAATCAATCTCAAAGCAGTCTAAAACTATTATTCAATAGAGATTGATTGCGGTCCATTGCCGTTGTCGGAGTTGTTATCCACATAGGCAAAGTCAGTCATTCCCTGTTTTTGCAACCAGCTTTTTAAGGGATCTTCAGAGAGTTTGAGCCGTAAAGCACCAGAAACAAGACCTCCAGCAAAAGCTAGGGGTTGTTGCAAAAATTCCTGGGCAATTGGCTGTAATTCATCGAGGAACATTTAAAACCTCCCGATTTTTGGTGATATGAATACTGGGACAGTTGAAACAGACTTATCTCCAATTAAGTCCTTTTCAATGTTAAGTTAATTTAAGTTAACCAGGTACTTCTTGAGTAAGAATTTAGTTATGTCTACAACTACTGAACCATCA
>DLXW01000114.1:0-493 GCA_003448685.1 Cyanothece sp. UBA12306 | reverse complement strand
CTCAATCGGAGCTTGCTGACAGTTTTGATCTTTGTGGGGGTAATCATTGTTTGGATAGCTGTTAGGCTTGTTTTTCCGGAAGCTCCGACGATTTTTGCGGGTACACAACCGGATAATCTAGGGATCAGTCAGGAAAAGTTGGCTCTATGTCCGAGTAGTCCTAATTGTGTGAGTTCTCAAAGTGTCGATGCTGAACATTATATTAAACCTCTAGCTTATCAGGGTAGTGCCAAGTCGGCGATCGCTTCTCTTCAAGATATTATTAATGGTCAAGAACGAACTAAAATTATTACTGCTAATGATCAGTATATCTATGCTCAATTTAGTAGTCGTTGGATGGGATTTGTTGATGATGTAGAATTTGCTGTTAATGAAGCTAAAGGAGTGATTGATGTACGTTCTGCTTCTCGTTTAGGAGAGTCTGATTTGGGGGTTAATCGTCAGCGTATTGAGCAAATCAGACAATTAATGATTGATAATTGATAATTGATTT
>DLXW01000006.1:9279-10268 GCA_003448685.1 Cyanothece sp. UBA12306 | reverse complement strand
CCACTCTGCCACCTCTCCAAGGAAAGCAAATTCCATTCTAGCAAAAAACAGACATTGTAGAATATTGATGAGACTAAAAACTAACAACAATCAATTATGGTGTCTATGAATATTGTCAGTGTATCTACTTGGGGATTAGGTCTATTTTTAGGACTGATGACCTTTTTATTTATTTTTCGGATCGTTCTTACTTGGTATCCCCAAGTTGAATTAAATCGTCTTCCTTGGAAGTTAATCGCTTGGCCAACCGAACCACTATTAATTCCGGTGCGTAAAGTGATCCCACCTTTAGGTGGGGTTGATATTAGTCCTATTATCGGGGTCGCTATTTGTAGTTTATTGCGGGAGATCCTTCTCGGACAACAAGGGATTATTACTATGGCTTTACATCGTTAATGCCATAGTAGAGTTTTAGAGATGACCATAAATTGTTACAATAATTTACAAAAGCTTTATTCTTACTCACCCCATCCCTTATTCTCATGACTCAAACGCCCTTATACCAAGACGTTACTCCTCAAAAAGTGGTTACGATTGAAGCACAGCCAATTCATATTCCCCAAACCCATACAGAAGATTTAGGTCCCATTAGTGATACCTCTCCTGAAAGTTGGCAATATCATCCAGAAGTTATTAAAGGGTATTATCGCCAACGTCCTCTAGAGGTTTTGGGTCGATTAATCACTATTATTACCGAATTTTCTTGGTTTATGTTGAGTTTATGGTGGGATAAACTTTGGGGTAAAAATCCTCAAAAGGATGAAAAAAGAGCGATTCAATTGAGGGAAATGCTCACTAAATTGGGGCCAACTTATATTAAAATCGGACAAGCTCTATCAACACGACCTGATTTAGTTCCTCCACTGTATCTTAGTGAATTAACTACTTTACAGGATCAACTACCTTCTTTTCCTAATGAAGTAGCTTACCGTTTTATTGAGGAAGAATTAGGAGAAACACCTCAAGCCATTTATGCCGAACTTTCTGCT
>DLXW01000006.1:8892-9034 GCA_003448685.1 Cyanothece sp. UBA12306 | reverse complement strand
TGCTGCTTCCTTAGGACAAGTATACAAAGGAAAGTTAAAAACAGGAGAAAAAGTCGCAGTTAAAGTGCAAAGACCTGATTTAATTCGACGCATTACTTTAGACCTTTATATTATGCGTAATTTAGCGACTTGGGCGCAGCAT
>DLXW01000006.1:8289-8641 GCA_003448685.1 Cyanothece sp. UBA12306 | reverse complement strand
TTAGCGACTTGGGCGCAGCAAAATCTTAAATTTATTCGCTCAGATTTAGTCGCAATTACCGATGAATTAGCGGGTCGAATTTTTGAAGAAATTAACTATGTTCAAGAAGGACGTAACGCTGAAAAATTTGCCGAACTTTACGGACATTTACCAGAAATTTATGTTCCTAAAATCTATTGGGAATATACTGGCAGACGCGTTTTAACAATGGAATGGATCGAGGGAACTAAACTAACTAATATTAAAGAAGTTCAAGCAAAAGGAATTGATGCCGCCCATTTAGTTGAAGTTGGTGTTCATTGTTCCTTGCGTCAGTTATTAGAACATGGTTTTTTTCATGCTGATCCCCATC
>DLXW01000006.1:7426-8108 GCA_003448685.1 Cyanothece sp. UBA12306 | reverse complement strand
ATCCCCATCCAGGAAATTTATTAGCTACACCCGATGGCAAATTGGCTTATCTAGATTTTGGCATGATGAGTCATATTAAACCCTATCAACGCTATGGTTTGATTGAAGCCGTAGTTCATTTAGTTAATCGGGATTTTGAAGCATTGGCACACGATTATATTAAACTAGATTTTCTTAATCCAGATACTAATTTAGAACCGATTATTCCAGCGTTAAGTCAAGTGTTTGGTAATGCTTTAGGGGCGAGTGTTGCTGAGTTAAATTTTAAAAGTATTACGGATCAAATGTCGGAAATGATGTATGAATTTCCCTTCCGAGTTCCTGCTTATTATGCCTTAATTATTCGCTCTATGGTTACCCTAGAAGGGATTGCGATTGGGATTGATCCAAATTTTAAAGTCCTCAGTAAAGCTTATCCTTATATTGCTAAAAGATTGTTAACTGATCCCTCTCAAGAGTTACGAAATTCTTTACGAGATTTATTATTTAAAGAAGGAAGTTTTCGCTGGAATCGCTTAGAAAATTTACTGAGAAATGCGAAAGATTCACCCGATTATGATCTAGATCGGGTTGTCGATCAGCTCGGCGCCGTCCGGGATCCGCGCCATCCGCAGCCGCGAGGAGTTCAGCTCGGTTCCCTGTCGGTCGTAATAGATCGGAAGAATTACGACCGACAGGGAAC
>DLXW01000006.1:6944-7259 GCA_003448685.1 Cyanothece sp. UBA12306 | reverse complement strand
GCTTTTCTCAGAACGAGGTTCATTTATTAGAGAAAGATTGATTGATGAATTAATCAATGGAATTGATATTTTTGGTCGTCGAACTTGGTTTAATTTATCGACCCTTGTCCGACAACAAGTGGGATTAGCTGTTCAAGAGATTCCTTCAGAATTAGTAGAAAATAGCCAAACAACGGAACACTTTAAAAATATCCTTAAAATTCTACAAAATACTCCAGGATTTGATCCCATGCGACTAATTCCATTGTTAACTAAATTATTAAGTAAACCAGAAACTCAACAGATGGGTCAGAAAATTGCTGAAGGTTTAGTACA
>DLXW01000006.1:4796-6801 GCA_003448685.1 Cyanothece sp. UBA12306 | reverse complement strand
GGCTCGAATGATTCGCAATATTCTTCTAGAATTAGATCAACCCAAAGATAACTCAAGAGATTTTGTTCCCAATCAAAAAACCTTACCTGCTGCTTCTTGAAGTAAAAATAGATAAAAGCGATCGCTTTTAGGAGCAATTCCATTTCAGCGACCGTTATGATTTTAGATTTTAATAGACCCTTTCTGGGTTAAGTGAGACGCTTCTATTGCGAAGAGACAGCGTCTCGTTATTTTTGAGGGTGATTTGATTCTACAGTAGAAACAGTCATTTTTGTATTTTTCTATGAGCAACAAACAGACTCCTTTATTAAGATTATCCGATGTTAGTGTGAGTGATAGATCCCGAAATTATCAATTATTAAATCAGATTTCTTTTGAGGTTCAGCAGGGCTATCGCTTAGGAATTATGGGACCATCAGGATCAGGAAAAACCACTCTTCTGAGGGTAATTAATCGCCTACAAGATCCCTCATCAGGGTTAATTGAATGGGACTCTCAACCCTTCAACAAAATCCCAACGATTAAGTTAAGGCAAGAAATTGTCCTAGTTCCACAAGAACCTAAATTATTAGGAATGACAGTAGGAGAAACCTTGGCTTACCCTTTAATATTACAAAATTTATCTAAATCAGAAATCGAACAACGAATTACTAGATGGAGATCTCAATTTTCCATTCCTGATGATTGGTTAAGTCGTCATGAATTACAACTATCGTTAGGACAAAGACAATTAGTAAGTATTGTGCGGGGATTAATAATGCAGCCTCAACTTTTACTATTAGATGAACCCACCTCAGCTTTAGATAGCGATCGCGCCCATCAATTAATAGAAATATTGATTAATTTAAGTCAAACTACTGAAACTACGATCATTATGGTCAATCATCAACAACAATTAGTCGAAAAATTTAGTCAGGAAATTTTTACTCTTCGTCAAGGACAGATCAGCTAAATAAATGTTATGGTACTCATTGCCATGATACCAATCCGTGAATTGATGTCAGATATCAAAAGCCTGATTGCCCAAATTTATCAAGAAGCACAAAGAGAAGATTTCCCCATTGATCTACCTATTTATAAATCAGCCAAAAAAGAGCCTAAACAACCTATTCTCTACGCCGGAAACCTCAAAAGTCAGATTTGCTTTTTTGGCCGAGATCTCGGACGAGATGAAGTCCATGCTGGTCAACCTTTAATTGGACCAGCAGGAACTCTGGTTCGTAGGGGGTTTTATTGGGCAATGCACCAAAAACACGCACAAACTCAAGAAGAATTACAAACAGTCTGCGATCGCTTATTATTGACCAATACTGTACCCTATAAACCCCCTGGGAACAAAGCCTATACCACCATTGTCAAACAGAGATTTAGGCCTTTTATTGAACAATTATTGGTGATTTATTGGCAAGGTTCCCAAATTATTACCCTAGGTACAGAAGCTTTTAAATGGTTTGCACCCTACGGAACTCCAGGGGAAGTAGAACAATTTTTTCAACGAAGCGATCGCTACAGTGCTAAATTATTGGTTACCATTAAAGCCACTGATCAGCAACAAGTAGAACATCAGCGTCAAATTACCTTACTACCTTTACCTCACCCATCCCCTATCAATAGGAGATATTACTCTCAGTTTCCCCAAATGCTACAACAAAGATTAAATGAATTTGAGTTTTAAGGTAATTTGTCGAATACAGAGCCTTAATAATAGCTAATTATGAGGATTTGATATTACAATTAACTTCATGGGTGTGTAGCTCAATGGATAGAGCACCGACCTTCTAAGTCGTAGGTTACAGGTTCGAGTCCTGTCACACCCGTGCTTATTTTGGCCAAAATATAAACAGGAATCTAACCCAATCCCTCAAAGACCAACCTTAGGCTAGTTTCGTCAAACTCACGTTTAAAGTAGGGCCTAATGCAATACTGCTTGGTTAAGTCTAAAAACTTTATGAGATGAAGAGTGTGGGAGGTGTGGGGAGTGTGGGAGGTGTCGGAAGAATTAAGC
>DLXW01000006.1:0-4515 GCA_003448685.1 Cyanothece sp. UBA12306 | reverse complement strand
ATTAAGCAATAGTCCAATTTTTATCTTCCCCATCTTCCCACCCTTCCCCATCTTCCCCATCTTCCCACCCTTCCCCATCTTCCTCATCTTCCCCCTCTCACCACAACTAACAATTGTTGCTTAAAACCGATCATCTGATGGGGGCCAACGACTGTTGACCCCCATCAGATGATTCTGATTTTTATCAGGATTTAATTCTCTCTCTTCTAATGATTAAGCAGTGGGTAGATTTTGACTACCATAAGCATCAATGTTGAAAGCTGGAGTGCGATCGCTGTAATCGGTTTCTGTTCCTGTTATAGACTTAGATAGGGTTTCAAAGGACTCTGAACGCCAATTTCTTTCGTGAATGGGTTTACTCTGTTCCCCTCTGAAATAAGCTTGAGTTCCAATTGCCGCAGCAGCTACCCAACCGATAACAAATAAAGTAATAAGTAGACCTAACATAATTTATTGTCTCCGTATATTTTGAACTTTTGTTTACTTATGTAAATAATTGTAACAAAGACTTGCAAAATAAATCAACCTAGACTACCTGGTGTTTTTACGTCATTTATTACGGTTATTACGATACCGAATCCGCTTATTTTAGTAGAGTAACGTTTTTTATCCGAAGCTCCGGCGCTCCGAAGCTCCCTGCTCTGAGGGTTGATACTATACTATCTAAAGCGAACTTGGTATCAGAAGTCTTTAAGTAGGGGACTTGTGACTATTGAAGACTTCTAACTCGAAGAATTCCTTAATAAACAGGGACAATAGTAGCTGATATTCCTTTCTGTTCTAACTCCTGTACTCGTTTTTGTGCCTGTTGAGACTGGGGAAATACTCCAGCATGAATCACCCCTTCACTCTGACGAACAAAAGCTAGGGGTTCAATCACTTTAACTTGAGACAGAATAGATGAATCTTGGCCATTTACTTGCACTCGATAAAGACTTGGGTTTCCTTTTGCTTGGGGGGTTGGATTGGTATGTTGAATACTAACGGGGATAGTTTGAGAAGAAGGAGTTAGATTAGATTTTTCGATCCCAATGGGAACAACCTGAGAAGAGGAAGAAGGAGTCTGAGTAGACTTAAAAGTATATTCGCGGATAGGGGAAGCTGTTTTAGCAGAAGGAGAAACCCTTTTAACTGGAATAGACGAAGGTATTGGTTCAGTGGATGCAGGGGGAATAGGAGTTTTAGGAACCCGAATTGGAGGGGGAGGGGGTAAAGTTCCTACACTTTGAGCCATACTTAGGTCAGTGATAGTAAAGCTTAACGTAATGCTACAAATCAGGTATAGCCAAGATTGGGATTTTTGAATTGGGATTGGGAACCATTGGCGGTAACCTGGGGTCAGATAGTTTAGTCTGGCAATCTCAGTAATTTTCATAGCAATACAACCTTAAATTAATCTCCTCACACCTTCGACCAGAAGAATCGCAATTATTCTTGGGGTCGCAAGGTTTCTATTAAACTTTATTGTAATCGAGATAATGATAGCCTAGGATCAGGTCAAGCTAGAGTTTATAGTTTTTTAACACAATGCTAAGTTAGTTGAATCAGTGGATGAGATTCACACAATGACAGGACAAGAATTACACGAACTTTTATATAGGAAATGGGGACGTTCCTATGATATTCAGCTACGTAAAGTTAAAGGCAAGGTTTTTTGTCAAATTATGTGGAAATATCTAGAACAAGCTTCTTTCCCTCTCTCAGAAGAAGAATATTTTGACCATCTTAGTACAGTTGCTAGTTATCTCACTGCTTGGGATAGCGGACCGCAAATTGCAGCTTATTTAGAAACTACCCGCGATCGCCCCCGTTTGGGTAAAGTTGTCAGTATTCCCCTGGACTTAGGGGATAGATCTTCAGAATGGATTTTGGATGATTAAATATTACCAAATATATTAATATTAAAATACTCTAGAGCGTAGGGAGAGGCGATGATTAATAATGCCATTCCTATTATTAGTAGAAAGAGTTTTAATCATTGCCAAAAGATCCAAGGCGCGCGGCTTTCATTATAGAGTTTATTCCATGGTAGTTCCGAAGAAGAACTGCTTTTGTGTTTTATCTTTTTATTTCATTAATTCTGTCTTCTAATAACTGATATACCGGCCATACAACAAGGAAAAGGGATATTAGGAATGTAGCAGATTTAACTCCTGATTTTATATTTCGTTTAGACCAATATATTACTCTATTAATAGATTTATTTTTGGAAGATTTGCGAAAATAGTAATCATAAAAAATAGATTTAATTTCATCTAAAGAAACTTCGTTTTCTTTAGCTAACTGTAATAATTCATAATTTAAAGCTGTCTGCCAACCTTTATATTTATTTACTCTAATGTTATAGGCTTTGATAAAATCGCGTATTTCGTTAGATTTTTTGGAAGCATCCCATTGTTGTAAAAGCATCACCCAAAGTAATGATACCCCAAGGAGTTCAGCACCTCTTAAAAAAGCTAACGTGCAAAAATGAGATGCTCCAAATTTTTGGTTATAATCTTTATATTCATTCATAATTTATCGAAAATTGCGAAATATTTATTTTAATTGTCCATAGAATCTGTAGATTTAATTCGACAAACACTGAAGTATGTTTTGTAGTGCTATAACTTGAAGACTTATAAATTTCTGCTAATGTCCAGTTAATTTCACCATGCCAATTCCGCCAAAATATAAACCTAACACAGCACTAGCTAATAAAGATTGAGTTAGGGGATCGGTCGAAGGGGTCAAAACTGCGCCTAAAATAACCGATCCTAAAACTATAACTCTCCATCCTTTGAGCATTTGTCCTGAAGAAACAATGCCTAAAAAACCTAAAATCAATTGAATTACAGGGATTTGAAAAGCTAATCCTGTACTAAACATCAATAATAAAACAAATTCAAAATAGCGATCAATAGACCATGATTGTTCTACTACATCAGCCCCATAATTGATAAAAAATTGTAAAGCAGCCGGAATTAAGACCCAATAAGCAAAACCGAGTCCTATAAAAAACAAAATACTTGATCCTAAAACTACAGGACCTAATAAACGCCGTTCTTTGCGGGTTAAACCAGGTAAGACAAACTGAATAATTTGATAGAGAATAAAAGGACTCGACACCAATAAACCACTATATCCTGCTACTTTGAAGGAGACAAAAAAGAATTCTCCAGGGGCCAATTGTAAAAATTTCACCCCTTGGGCCGGAATTTCTAGCCATTTGACTAAGGGTTTGACCACCAGAAAACAACCAAACATCCCCAGAAATACGGCAATTAAGGCATAAAAAAGACGCTGGCGTAATTCTTCGAGATGATCGAATAGGGACATCTCGATTTCATCAGGAATTTCGTTGAGATAGGTATCTTGATCGAGTTCGGATGGAATTTGTGTCTCTGTTGTGGCCATGAAGTATGGGATCTCTGTTACTGTTAACCACCCCCTATTTTAACTGTTGATCTCAAATCAGGAGAAATTCTGGGTTAAGTGCTGCGATCGCATTGTAAAATTGTGAACGATCTAAATTAAATGAAGAGAAAATGTATTTATTAATCCCTGCTGCTGGATTGGGAAAACGCATGGGAGGCGATCGCAATAAACTTCTTCTAACTGTTTTGGGAAAACCATTATTAAGTTGGACTCTCCTTGCTACTGAGGTTGCGCAGAGTATTAAGTGGATTGGTATTATTGGTCAATCTTATGATTTTGTTGAATTTGAAACTATTATTAGTAATCTTTCCTTGAATAAATCAATCAAATTAATTCAAGGGGGTGATACTCGACAACAATCGGTTCTTAATGGTTTACAAGCTTTACCACTACAAGCCAAAAAAGTGTTAATTCATGATGGGGCTAGATGTTTAGCAACTCCAGAATTATTTGATCGTTGCAGTCAAGAATTATTAACTTGTCAGGGTTTAATTGCAGCTATTCGGGTTAAAGATACTATTAAGATAGTTGATCATCATAATTTTGTTCAAAGTACCCCCGATCGTTCCCATTTATGGGCTGCTCAAACTCCTCAAGGATTTGATGTTAAGCTTTTAAAAGAATGTCATGAAAAAGGTCGTAAATTAGAATGGGAAGTGACAGACGATGCCGCCTTATTTGAAAGGTGTCAGTTACCAGTTAAAATTGTGGAAGGAGAAGAAACAAACTTGAAGGTAACTACTCCTATTGATTTAACTTTGGCTGAATTTATTCTCAGAAAACGGAATCAAACTTAATCTTCTTGATAATTTATTATACTCAAGCGATTCGTTAATAACCCATGTCACCATCAAATCAATCATCTCGTTTAGATCAAGCCGAAACTGTATCTTCTACTGCATTTAATATTATTTCTGCTATTCAAATTGTCTTTTTAATTGGTTTGGCTATTTGGAATTGGCAGCAACAAACAAAGATAGAAGATTTGAAAGCAGATCGTGAAACGATTGCATTAATTGAAAGTCTTATTGATGATTTAACTAACACTCAAGCACATCGAGAACTTGCTTTAAGTGCTTTATAGAACCCATTTGGGAT
>DLXW01000344.1:1135-4161 GCA_003448685.1 Cyanothece sp. UBA12306 | reverse complement strand
CATCTGAGCGCGCAGCGCTATAGTTTGTAGTTGACTCTGAAGCATAAAATTAATAATCCCCATCCAAATTAAAAATTATGGATGGGGATTAAAATTAATAGGGAGCTTCGGAGCAGGGAGTAGGGAGAGAAAAATCTATCAGTGGGTTTTCACAACCAGATTTAGTATAACAAGACAAACATCAAAGCATATAGTGCTAAGGGCAATTAATAATGTAGAATTTAGAATTAAGCTATGACTTAATTTTAAGCTTGATCAATATTCTAATCTTAATATTTAGTGTTATATAAATGTTAAGCAAATGATTTATCATTAAATTTAATGAAAACTAATAATAACTCTTCGCCATCAACAGGACGTTTATTTATTATTCTAATTGCCTGTTTTTATATTCTATTTACTCTCCTTCCCGATAGCCATAGTTTAATGGTTAAATGGTCTTGGGTTTTTGTTTGGCAAGTTGGATTATTATGTCCCATTTTTTGTTTTTTAGCAACAATTATCCAAACTAAACAAATTAAAAAGTTAGGACTAGGATTAGATTGGGTAGTAGGATTAATTATTTTTGGTGTTTTTATCTCTAGTTTATTTGCAGAGTTTCCTAATCAAGCGAGATGGTATGGACTGGTAACAATTAGCTTTATTTGTGCTTTATACACCCTCAATAGCTGGATAGAACTTCCAAAACAAACAGAAAAATTATTGACTTTTCAAGGCTACGTAAATCTATCTTTTATTGGACTTAGTTTATTGCTTTGGACGACTCAAACTTTATTACCAGAATTGTCTCGATTAGATAAATTTAAACAATTTGGAGTTAATTTATCGTTTGATTTTTCGACCCTTGAATTAAGAAATTGGGCTCCCATTGGACATCAAAATTATGTAGCAGGTTATTTATTATTAGCTTTACCTTTATTGGTGGCTTTAGCAATTAATCAGCAAGGGAAAAAGAGATGGTTATGGATAACAGGAATAGTATTGGGTTTATTAGATATTTATACTACCAGTTCTCGTGGAGGATGGTTAGGTTTATTAGTTTTATTTTTATTTAGTATCATTATCTTATCAATACAAGCAAAAGTATCGCGATTTTTCTTATTTTTAGGTAGCTTATCTGGATTATTTTTGATTATTATTCTTGCCATTGCTAATAACCGTTTACGGACTTTAATTCTAGCAATATTCCAAGGAAACGCATCAGGAGAATTGCTATATCGTTTAATTAATTTAGTTATTGGATGGGAGATGGGAATTAGTCATCGTTTAACTGGAATTGGCTTAGGAGGAGTACCTTTATTGTATCAAAAATACCGTCCAATTTGGGCAGGAAGAGAATCTGAATTAGCTTATCAATTACATAGCACTCCTGTACAATTATGGGCAGAGATGGGCGTTTGGGGCATAATTTCTCTAGTATCAGCAATCATTTTATTAACCTATCATAGTTGGCGTTATTTATTAAATTTTGAATCATTAGATAATCCACAAGATTCTATATTTTTAGTCAGTTTATACGGAGGTTTATTAGCTTATGGAGTAATGAGTATTACGGATTATCAATTAGATAATATTTGTATTAGCGGAACTTTAGTTATCTATCTAGCTTGTCTAACATCAATTTTGAGATTAAATCAACCAGAAAATAGATCTTTACCTTTAAGTTTCTCATTTTCCTGGTTAGGATATACTGGTTTAGGATTAGTTTTAGTAGCTATTATTTGGTTAATTCCTATTCATCGCGCTTGGCAACTTTCTAGTTTTGGTTTTACTTCATTACGTCAAGAAAAGTTAGAGCCATTTGTTAAGTCTTTAGAGCGATCGCATCAATTTGCACCCTGGGAACCTTACTATCCCTATCAATTAGGTTGGAATTTAGGAAATGCTGCCTTAAATGTATCTGATCCTCAAATTACTCAGCGATCGAAATTAGTTCAACAGGGTATTAATTGGTTAGAAAAAGGAGTAAAAGTCTCTCCTTATCGAGAATTTGGCTATACAAATTTAGCCTGGTTACTGCTGCAAAATAATAATCCTGTAGCAGCAATGGAAGCTTTTTCTCAGTCAGTACAATTAGTCCCTGCTAAACGAGGGATTATGTATGGGTTGGGATTAAGTTTATTAGACCAAAATAAACAAGGATTAGCTATAGAGGCTTTTAGCTTGGAAGGGTTAAGAGATCCCCTTTTTATTACCAGTCCTTTATGGCGATCGCCTGATTTAAAATTTATTTATCCTCAAGTGTTAGATCAAATAATTAGTTACTATAATCAGTTGTTAAAAACCTCTTCTGATGCTGATAATTTTCAGACAATACTCCATCGCAGTCGAGGGGGTATTTATTGGTGGTTAGGGGACTTAAATAAGGCACAAAAAGACTTAGAAATCTATGGGACACCTTTGAGTAAAAATTTATTAGCTATGACTCAAGGGAAGTCATTTTCAGACAATCTAGAGCAACCAGCATCTCTGGTTATTCAAGCATGGAATAACCCGTCACAACGTTCAATTTTATTACAACAAGCTTGGATCAAAGCCACTAAAACTCTTTTACCAAAGACTCTCGAAAAACAATTACTAGATACCATGAATCAATCTAGTAGTTTTGATCAATGGTTAAAAGAAAACGCTCCTTCGGTTACATATCGTCGCCAAAGATCAGGTTTTGGTGTACTAAGCCGTCATATTGATGGTTCTATTCCTCAAGATTTTTTAGTAGTTGTTGATAATTTACCCTTGAATACTTGGTTTAATCAAATGCTTCCTTCTCTCCTCCAAAATACTCAATTAGAGTTAGCTTTAGAACCTTTACGCGATGAATTATTAGAAAAAATACAAAATTTAAGGTAATTAGTGAATTTTCAACTATATTTACTGGTGATAGCCTTATATATTATTTAAAATAATGATTTATTAATTTGTCTTTAAAATTGCTTATCTCTATCTAAAAACTATTACAGTAGATTTTTAGGGGAAAATTCATAAAAATTATTCTCAATAAGACAACGAGTTTGCGCCATTTGAGG
>DLXW01000344.1:0-991 GCA_003448685.1 Cyanothece sp. UBA12306 | reverse complement strand
TGCGCCATTTGAGGCACTTGTGATAGACTATAAATGAATAATCGCAGGCTTGATCTGACTAAAATGCTGCAAGTAAGTACAAATACTCTATGCAATTTCTCTAATACAGAGTAATAATTCCAAGACTATTAAAAAGTGAAGTAAAAAATCAAATAAATCTAAAACTATCTAGCTTTAGTTGGGTTTAAGTTGAAAGATATAAAATATCCTAACTAGATATGAAAACTCTAATTAAATGGTCAATTGAAGATTATCATCGCATGATTGAGGCAGGAATCTTTAATCAGCGTCGGGTTGAATTACGCGAAGGAGAAATTATTGAAGTGTCCCCTGAAAGTCCAATTCATTATATGTTAGGCAATAGGGGTTCAAAATATCTTGAGGGTTTACTTCATGGGTTGGCTTATGTTCGTCATGGGGGACCGATTACTTTAGATCGTACTGAGCGATCACCGGATATTGCTATTGTTAAACTGCCTGAAGCTCAATACTATCAGCGTCATCCTTATCCTGAAGATATCTATTGGTTAATTGAAATTGCTAATTCGACTTTAGCTCGAGATCTTAATGAAAAAAAGGATATTTATGCTGAAGCAGGTATTCAAGAATATTGGGTAATTAATGTCACTAAAAAACAACTTAGAGTATTTCGTTCTCCTCAAGGAAATAATTATTTAATTGAACAAGACTATACTCAAGGTTACCTATCTTCTTTGGCATTTCCTGATCTTAATATTTCGGTTAATAAACTACTCATGGTGAAAATATAGCATTTGTTTAATCTATCGCAGTTGTCATACTGTGAGGTACATTGCATTTAAAGCCCATCAGCGTAGCGTTCTTTAGAGATGGGATGTATAGCTCAAGACACAAGGCATTCATGCTAAAGGCGTGCTCTTTAGTTTTTAAAAACTAAATGCAGTTTTTAAAAACCAGATTAAAGTTTTAAAAACAAATATAGGAGTCGCCAAGGGCGATCGAAACTAATGTT
>DLXW01000112.1:848-3811 GCA_003448685.1 Cyanothece sp. UBA12306 | reverse complement strand
TTAAGGAACTCACCCAAGGGTTGAGCCAATTGTACGGCGGCTTGGCCCACTCCTCCTGCGGCTGAATGGATTAAAATGCGATCGCCCCTTTTAATTTGGGCTAATTCCTGTAAGCCATAGTAAGCGGTCAAAAAAGCGGCGGGAATGGTTGCAGCTTCTTCAAAGCTAAAATTTTGGGGTTTGGGGGCAACTTGAGTGGCGGCTACGGTCACAAAACTGGCGAGACTACCAGTGGCCAAAGCCATAACGCGATCGCCAATCTGAAAATTGTTGACATTTTCCCCCACGTTGACGATTTCTCCGGCACATTCAAAACCAAAAGGAAGGTCACTGGGATTGATCATACCCAATTGTTGCTCATAATATTGTTGGAGCATTCCCAAAGCGTTGAGTACGTCTCGAAAGTTCAACCCAGCAGCCCTTACTTTAATTTCTACTTCATCAGCTTGGGGTGAACGGCGGGTTAGGGGGGCTAATTCTAGATTTTCTAAAAGACCATAATTATCTATTTTCAGCCTTACTGGAGTAGCTTCCTCCCTGTTTGTATTTTTGGTTTGAGGGGTAAATGGTTTGAGTCGCGCAACATAACGCATTCCTTGACGATAGCCGATTTGAGCTTCGAAATCTTCGGTCAACAAGAGTTCGTTTAGTAAAACTTGTACAGATGCTGCCGTTTTTTTCTCTGATGGATCTAAATCTAAACGCAGACATTGGAGTTCGGGATATTCGAGGGAAATGGCTTGACCTAAGCCCCACACAGGTGCTTGTCGGGGTTTTAAGGGCGTAGAATCAAGGGGTCTTGACCCCTGGGTAACGAGCCATAAACGGGGGGATAATTTGGCTTCTGAGAGGGCTTGTACTAAATTTAAGACGGTTCGAGAACCCAAATTTTGCAATCGCTTCACTTCATCGCTAGATGGTTCGTTCATCCCTTCGAGACTCCACAGATGAACTACCTGTTGAGGGGTAATTGGGTTATCTTGCAGTAGTTTTTGGAAGTGTTCTCGAACAGTGGGGTTAATTTGATAGGATGCTGCTACAAAGTCCGGTTTAGGGTCAAATTTCTGATAATCCACACCAGGAATAACCAAAGTACAATGGTGTCCTTGTTTGCTAAGATTATGGGCTAAATCCTGGCCAATGCCCTGATAATCGGCAAAGATTAACCAATGTAGAGGCGAACTGCCCTTAGAATCTACAATTTCTGACTTTCTTAAAGCTGTTTTTGGTTCCCAGACAACTTGGTATAGATGATTTTCTAAACTAGATTGGCGATGAATTTGGCTAAATTTAGCTTGTCGTAGGGATAATCCAGAAACCCAGGCGATTATATTTCCTTGTTCGTCAAAGAGAGAAATTTCGGCTTTTAGGGTTTCCTTTTCCTGGGTTTTTGCTTGTTTCAGGGTGGCATAACTCCAGAGGTTGCGACTCGGAGGACGGTAGACCTGCAATTGGTCTAAAATCACGGGTAAGTAAGTTCCTGGGGGTAAAATCGCCCCCAAGATGTGAAGACTGGCATCAAAGACGGCTGGGTGCAAGGTATAGTTATTGATGTCAGACCAGATTGTTTCGGGTACTTTAATTTGACCGAGAACTTGTCCCTCGCCTTTCGAGAGTCGTGTTACTCCTTGAAAGCTAACACCAAAGTCGATGTGATGCGATCGCCGATCAGAATAAAAGGTTGCAGCAGATATCTGTTCTTTGCATTGTTTTTGCCAAGTGGTTAAGTCAAATTGGGGTATTTTTTCAGACTCTTGGTTATTAAGCAAAATTTGACCGCAAGCATGACGTATCCATGTCTCGTTTAGCGCAGTTTCTCCACTTGGTACTAAACTAAAAATCTCAAACCTATAAATATTTTGTTGTTCGGGAGTTAATACCAGTTGTAAGGTGTCAAATTCTTCTATCCCTGCTGATAGCACTAAAGGTTGTTCAATAAATACCTCTTGTACTGTAATTAGGTTGTTGGGCAAGACTTTTTTCCCTGCTACTAAAGCCATTTCTAAATAGGCGGTTAGGGGTAGAATGGAATCTTTAAAAATGCGATGGTCTGCTAAATATCTTAAATTATTCCAATGTTGATTAATTTGGGTTTGAAAGCGAATTTCTTTAGTTCGAGCTAAAGACAATTTTTGTCCGAGTAAGGGATGAATTACAGCAGAATTTGCGATGTAGTCAGGAACTTTTTTGGGTTCCAACCAATGGCGTTGTCTTTGAAAAGGATAGGTTGGTAGATGTTCTCGACGACGGTAATAATCTTGATCAAATCCGAACCAGTTGATGTCTATTCCTTGCTGATAAAGTTGTGCCACACTGGTTAATATTTGTTGCCAATCTGTTTGAGATGAACGCAAACTGGGCAACCATAACCCGCCTTCTGGTAGGCACTGGCGACCCATTCCTAATAAAATGGGTTGGGGCCCAATTTCTAGGAAAACAGCTACATTTTGCTGGCTCAAACTCTCTATTCCGTCGGCAAATCTGACGGGTTGACGAATATGACGACACCAATAATCAGCCGTTGTGATTTCTTGGGTAGCTAGTTTACCCGTGATATTGGAAATTAGAGGGATTTGGGGGGCAGAAAATCTAACCTGTTGGGCAATCTGCCGAAATTTGGCTAAAATTGGCTCCATTAAGGGGGAATGGAACCCATGGGATACCTTTAATGCCTTGGTTTTAATACCCTTTGCTTCTAAGGTGTCACAAATTTGCTTAATCGTGGTACTTTCACCGGAAATAACCACGCTTTCAGGGGTATTGATAGCAGCTAGGGAAACCTCTTGACCATAAGGGGCAATAAATGGGCTAATTTCTGCTTCAGAAGCCCTTAATGCCACCATTGTTCCTTCTTGGGGTAAACTTTGCATTAATTTTCCCCTTTCGGCAATTAGTTTCAATCCATCTTCGAGACTGAAAACCCCTGCTACACAAGCGGCCACATATTCTCCTACACTATGACC
>DLXW01000112.1:0-646 GCA_003448685.1 Cyanothece sp. UBA12306 | reverse complement strand
CATATTCTCCTACACTATGACCTATTACCACATCCGCTTCAATGCCCCAAGATTTCCATAACTCAAACAAAGCATACTCTAGGGCAAATAAAGCGGGTTGGGTATAGGCGGTTTCATGGATTAATTGATCTGCTGTGGAATCGTTAAAATCCTCAACTGACGGGGGATACAAGACTTCGATTAAAGGTTTGGCCAAGTAGGGACGCAGAATTTGATCGCAGCGATCAAGGGTTTGACGGAAGGTTGGTTGGGTTTGATACAGTTGGTATCCCATCCCTAAATACTGAGAACCTTGTCCAGTGAAAAGAAAAGCGATTTTTGATTTTTTATCCTGATTTTTAACTACTTCTGTCGTTAGTTGCTCAAAATTTGCCAATTGCTCCCGTAAATGTTCTTTGGATTCTCCAAACACAGCCAAACGATAGTCAAAGTGTTGCCGTCCAGTATTGGCTGTAAAACAAATATCAGCTAACTGCGCTTCTACTTCTGAGTCTAAATAATCAAGATAATGCTGGGTCAATTCCCCTAAAGCTTGGGATGTTTTGGCTGAGAGAGTCAAAATATGCCAGGGACGGTCATTTTTAGCAATTTCCTCTCCATAATTTGGTCTTAAATTCGAGTTATCAAAACTACTTCTGACTTCTGA
>DLXW01000226.1 GCA_003448685.1 Cyanothece sp. UBA12306 | reverse complement strand
TAGCCCCCACTAAAAGAACTTCTGTGATCCCTAAATTACCCAAACGACCTAACCCAATTCCAGCAGCACCATAGTTTAACTCCTGCCTCCTCATCGGTGGCTTTTCTGAGTTGTTCTTGTAAAGTAGGATCTTGCTTAACTAATTGGAGAAATTTTTCTAATTGCATTGGTACACTCCTCTGTTTTTTTTAATCAAATGATCAACCAAGTATTATTTTAACTAATCTTTTCCACAATTCCCATCAAAAGCGATCGCCTCTAAAATAAAGTAAATATCTCAATTAACTATGTCCACAGTTCAAGTCATTGGTGGGGGTTTAGCAGGGACCGAAGCGGCCTGGCAAATTGCCCAAACAGGAGTCCCTGTAACTCTCTACGAAATGCGTCCAGTAACCACCAGTCCGGCCCACCATAGCGAAGAATTAGCCGAATTAGTCTGCAGTAACTCCTTTGGGGCTATGGCCAGCGATCGCGCTGCGGGTCTTCTTCACACAGAATTACGCCGTTTAGGGTCAATTATCATTGAAACTGCCGATAAATACTCAGTACCCGCAGGAGGTGCGTTAGCGGTTGATCGGGGCATTTTCAGCCATCAATTAACCCAAACTTTAGCTAACCACCCCCTAATCACTTTAAAACGTGCTGAAATCAACAAAATTCCTCCATCAAGCATCGTTGTCTTGACCACTGGACCCCTGACCACCTCCACCTTAGCCGAGGACTTACAAAGGTTCACAGGGATGGACTATTTAAGCTTTTTTGACGCAGCTAGTCCCATTATTGTCGGAGACTCCATTAACCGTGATATTGCCTTTATGGCCTCCCGTTACGACAAAGGAGAAGCAGCCTATCTAAACTGTCCTTTCAACAAGGAACAATATCTACATTTTCGAGAAGAATTATGTCAAGCAGAACAGGCCGAATTGAAAGATTTTGAGCGAGAAACCGCTAAATTTTTTGAAGGATGTTTACCCATTGAAGAATTAGCCAAGCGAGGTGAAGATACCATGCGTTATGGCCCATTGAAACCTGTGGGACTATTTGACTCTCGTTTAGGTGATTTTCGTGACCCTGAAAACAAAGGAAAACGTCCCTATGGGGTGGTACAACTACGCCAAGAAGACAAAAACGGTCAATTATGGAATATGGTAGGATTTCAGACTAACTTGCGTTGGGGAGAACAGAAACGCATTTTTAGACTAATTCCAGGGTTAGAACAAGCAGAATTTGTGCGCATGGGTGTAATGCACCGTAATACCTTCATTAATTCTCCCCAATTACTCGAACCTACCTTACAGTTTAAATCCCGTCCCACTCTTTTGGCCGCTGGTCAATTGGTAGGAACCGAAGGCTATAGTGCAGCCGCAGCCGGAGGTTGGTTAGCAGGGACAAATGCGGCACGATTAGCATTAGGATTAAATCCGCTTAAAATTCCTGAAACTACTATGATGGGGGCATTATTTGAGTTTATTAGTAGTGCTTCTCCTAAACATTTTCAACCCATGCCACCTAATTTTGGTATTATTCCTGAATTACCCCAAAGAATTCGGAATAAAAGGGAAAGGTATGGAAAATACCGCGATCGCGCTTTAGCTGAGTTAGATACTTGGAAACATCAACTTAAAACAGTTACCATTGAACAATTGATTCATTGATTTTAATCCTTGTTAATTGTTAATTGTTTTGCTATGTTGCCTTATTATCTCCGTTTTATTCTACTATCCTTACTTAGCTTTATTTTAACCTTATTTTTGACGCTCCATCCTTGGTTATCAGTCATCGCTGCTAGTCCACCCATAGATAATAATACAGTTAATCAAAGTCAACAACCAGAACAGGCTAAAAGATGGTATCAAGAAGGAAAATTAGGACAAGCCATAGAAATTTGGCAAGAACTAGCCAGTAAATCTCAAGAAAGTGGAAATAAGCTCGAGCAAGCTCGAATATTAACCCATTTAGCTTTAGCCTATTCCCAATTGGGAGCATGGAAAGAAGCGGAAACGGCAATTAATGATAGTTTGAATTTACTAGAAAAAGAAACTATTAATAATAGGGATCAAATTCGCTTACCAATTTTAGCAGAAGCTTTTAATGTTCAAGGAACTTTATTTTTTGCAAAAGGGGATGCTTTATCTGCTTTAAATAGTTGGAAAAAAGCAACAAATAATTATGAGAAAATCCAAAATAAATCAGGGGTTTTTCGTACTAAAATAAATCAAGCAAGAGCTTTACAAAAACTGGGAAATTATCCAAGAGCTTGTCAAAAACTACTTTTAATTTTAGACGATAAAGATTCAAGCTGTACTAAAATAGATCTGGATAGAATGGAGGAAAAAATATCGATTTATTTATCTTCTGTGACATCGCTAAAAATAGAACATTTAATAAGCTTAGCCCAAGTATTAAGTCAACTAAATAAATTAGATTTATCTAGATTAATTTTTGAAAAATTGCTAGAAGAATCACTGCCAATAGAGACAAAAGCAACTGTTTTATTAAACTCAGGAAAAACTTTTCAATTACAAAAAAAAATATCAGAAGCCCAACAAAATTATCAAGAAGCATTAGCTATTTCTAATAATAACCAAACTCAAATCAAAGCACAACTTGCCCTACTAAAAATATTGATTACTCCAGGGAAATGGAGTAACAGCGAAACTCTTTCTAGGAACTTATTAAATCAAATTGAACAATTACCCCTTAATCGAACAAAAATTGATAGTCAACTCAATTTAGCTCAACTATTAATTAATAAAGGAAATCCAGAAATTTATCAAGAAAAATTACCTTTTTGGAATGAAATAGAAAAGTTATTAATAAAAGCCCAAGAAAACTCACAAATAACTGGTTATAAAAGAGGAGAAATTTACAGTCTAGGAAATCTTGGTCAACTTTATGAAAAACTAGCACTGATTAAAGCTTGTAATAATTATTCATTCAGGCAGCAAAACCTCTTAGAATGTTCTCAAACCTTTCAATTTCAAGACATCAAAGAATTACAAGATAGCTACCTACAAGTGAGCCAGAAAGCCCAGAAATTCACCGAACAAGCCTTAATTAGATCCCAAGCCATCCAAGCACCAGAAATGACATATTTATGGCAGTGGCAATTAGGAAGAATTTTAGCAAAATCAGATCAAAAAGCAGCAATAAAAATTTATTTAGCAGCAGCTAAAACTCTGAAAAATATTAGCCGTGATTTAGGGACTAATCAAGAGTTTCAGTTTTCCTTTCAAGAAAAAGTAGAACCCCTTTATCGTCAATTATTAAGTCTGTTGTTACCACGCAATAATCAAGAATCAGTACCTCTAGAACAATTAGAAAAAGCACGTCAGCAAATTGAAGCCTTACAAGCAGCAGAATTGAATAATTTCTTCCAGGATATTTGCGCTCAAAATGAAGACGTAGACATTGAAGAAATTGATCCCCAAGCTGCAGTTATCTATCCCATAATTTTACGCGATCGCTTCGTTGTTCTTCTCAGTCTTCCAGGAAAACCCTTACAAACTTATGTTAGTCAAGTAGAACAAAAAAAATTAGAAAAAACAGTCTACAACTTTCGATATAATATCGTTATTCGCAGTCAACGGGAGTTCTTTAAAAACGCTCAACAACTGTATGATTGGTTGATTCGTCCTTTTAACCAACAATTACAGCAAGCAGAAATTAAAACTTTAATTTTTGTTCCTGATGGAGTTTTCAGAAATGTTCCTTTGTCGGCATTATATGATGGACAACAATATTTAATCGAAAATTATGGGGTTTCTTTAACTCCTGGACTAACTTTACTTTCCCCCGAGTCTCTGCAAAAAAAAGGTTTAGATACTTTATTTGCTGGACTAACAGACGAAAAACCTCAACCAGGATTCGTTCCCCTATTTTATATTAAAAAAGAGTTACAAGCAGTTAGCTCTCAAGTTCCGAGTACAGTTTTACTCAATAAAAAATTTACCTTAAATAACTTACAAGAAAACCTTGAGAATAGTTTATTTCCCATTGTTCATTTTGCCACCCATGGCCAATTTAGCTCTAAATTTGAAGACACCTTTTTGGTAACCTGGGATGATAAAATTAATATTCTACAATTGGAACAACTGTTGAGAGAAAGTGATCCCACCCAAAGATCAGCCATTGAATTATTAATTCTAAGTGCTTGTGAGACAGCTACAGGAGATCGCCGTGCAGCTTTAGGTTTAGCAGGATTTGCAGTTCGTGCGGGTGCCAGAAGTACATTAGCTACCCTTTGGTCAATTAATGATCAAGGAACTGCATTTTTGATGCAGCAGCTTTATCGTCAGTTAGCTACCCAAAAAACCTCTAAAGTTGAGGCACTACGACAAGCACAATTAACCCTACTCAAAAACCGTTGGTATAAACATCCTTTTTATTGGTCGCCTTATATTTTAGTAGGTAATTGGCTATAAAAGAATGTAGAATTTAGAATTTAGAATGCAGAATTTAGAATGTAGAATTTAGAAT
>DLXW01000120.1:381-7625 GCA_003448685.1 Cyanothece sp. UBA12306 | reverse complement strand
AGAACATGGAGATAGCGAATTTCCGGTTTGGAGTAGCGCCCATATTGGAGGAACTCAACTGATTCCACAAAATTGGGAAACTCTATCTATGACAGAACAACAGGAATTAAATAGCATCTTTGATCAAGTTAAAAATGCTGCTTATGACATTATCAAACTAAAAGGTTATACTTCCTATGCTATCGGGTTAACTGTCACCGATATTGTTAAGGCAATTTTGCGATCGCAAGAACGCATTTTAACTGTTAGTACCTTAATTAATGGAGTTTATGGAATTAATGATGTTTGTTTAAGTTTACCTACGGTTATTAACGAACGTGGAGCAATTAAAACAGTTAACTTGTCCCTTAATGAAAACGAAAAAAGTCAATTATTAAACTCAGCTAAAGTCCTCCGAGAAGTTTTTGATCAACTAGACCTTTAATTTCACCTAAATCACCTATGACTATTACTGAAAACATCCGCGACATTTTTCCTGCAAGTAATGATATTCCTCCAGAATTTAGCTTAAAAAAATCCCTTGATCAACGAGAATATTTAGTAGATGGAAAACTACATATTTGGCAAGGAGAAATGGAAGATTCATTGTCTCCTATTTACCTGAAAACTCCTAAGGGACTAACTCAACAAAAAATAGGTCAATTTCCTTGTTTAAGTGCGCAAGAAGCTCTATTGACTTTAGAAGCTGCCGGAAAAGCCTATGATTATGGACGAGGAAAATGGCCAACCATGCCTGTAGCCCAAAGGATTGAATGTGTCCAAGACTTTGCCTATCGCATGAAAGAAAAAAGGGACGAAGTAGTTAATCTTTTGATGTGGGAAATTGGCAAATCTTACACAGATTCTTGTAAAGAATTTGATCGAACTGTTGACTATATCGAAGATACCATTGATGCTCTAAAAAATCTTGATCGCGTCTCTTCTCGCTTTGAAATTACCCAAGGAGTCATCGGACAAATTCGTCGCGCTCCCTTGGGAATTGTCTTGAGTATGGGACCTGCTAATTATCCCCTCAATGAGACTTTTACCACCCTAATTCCTGCCTTAATTATGGGTAATACTGTTATTGTTAAAGCCCCCCGTCCTGGGGTTTTATTAAATTATCCTTTACTCGAGGCATTTAAAGAGGCTTTTCCTCCTGGTGTAGTTAATACTATTTATGGTAAAGGGAGAACTATTTCTCCTCCTTTGATGGAGTCAGGAAGAATTGATGCCTTGGCTTTTATTGGTAGCAGTAAAGCAGCTAATAATCTAAAAAAACAACATCCTAAGTCCTATCGTTTGCGTTCAATTTTGGGTTTAGAAGCCAAAAATCCAGGGATTGTTTTACCCCATGCTGATTTAGATTTAGCGATCAAAGAATGTATTTTGGGAACTCTTTCTTACAACGGACAACGGTGTACTGCTATTAAAATTCTCTTTGTCCATAAGGCCATTGTTGATAAATTTTTAGATAAGTTTACCACGGCAATTAGTCAACTTAAATTCGGAATGCCTTGGGAAGAAGGAGTCTTTTTAACCCCCATTGCTGAACCTGGAAAACCTCAGTACCTGCAAGATTTAGTTGAAGATGCAAAAAACCACGGAGCCGAAGTTATTAATGAAGCAGGGGGAACTATTAACGAAACTTTCTTTTATCCGGCGGTACTTTACCCTGTTAATGATCAAATGAAAGTCTATTGGGTAGAACAATTTGGTCCGGTTATTCCCATTGTTCCCTTTGAAAATATTGAGACTCCCATTGATTATTTAGTTCAATCAGACTATGGACAACAAGTAAGTATTTTCGGACAAAATACTGAAGTTATTGCCCAATTAGTCGATCCTTTAGTTAACCAAGTTTGTCGGGTTAATATTAATAGCCAATGTCAACGAGGTCCTGACACTTTTCCCTTTACCGGAAGGAAAGACTCAGCCGAAGGTACTTTATCAGTTCATGACGCTTTAAGGGCATTTTCTATTCGCACTTTGGTAGCTGCCAAAGATATTGATCTCAATAAAAGATTAATTACAGAAATTGTCAGAGAGCATCAATCTAATTTTCTTTCGACAGATTTTATTCTCTAATTTAATCTTAATTATTGACTTAAAGTTTCTACTGACTTTATCAATTCGTAGGTTAGTAGAAATTTTTTACTATTAAGTCTTTTTTGATTTGTTTAATTTGTGTCATAAACTATTGATTTTTTAACAATATTTCTAAATCTAAATTAGCAGCAACTTGAGCTAGTTTATCCAGGTCGTTAATATTTTCTAAATAGGGAATAATCCCTAAGACTTGAACACCAGTTAAAGATTGAATTAAATCCATGGGAGCCCAATCTTTTAATTCTTGTGGGGAAATAGGATGAGGACAGCTTAGAATAATCCCTTTGAGGTTAATTTTCTGCTGACGTGCTAAAGCTACATTAGCCACTGATTGGGCGATCGCCCCTAACTTAACCGGAACCACTAATACCGTCGGTAAACGCCATTCCCCAGCGAGATCAGCTACTGTTAATTCCCAAGTAACCGGAGAACCTAGTCCCCCCAAACCTTCAGCCAAAACAAAATCACTATTTTTTTCGAGAGAAACTAAGCTGTTCCAGACTAAATCTAAAGAGATTGGTCTATTTTCGTGTTCAGCAGCGATCGGAAGAGCTACAGGAGTCACAAAAGATAAAGGACAAACAATTTTGAGCAACTCTGAAGCAGTAAATATCTTTTGATAATGCTCGAAATCACCTATCCCTGTCTGTAACAATTTGATCAAGCCTAAACGTTGGGCTGAATAATACTTTTCCCAATAAGCGGCTATTGCCGTTGTTACAATGGTTTTCCCTATTTCTGTATCTGTCCCAGCAATAAATAAGATTGTCATCTAAATTATCCAATAATTAATAAAAACTATCTGTGTATCTTGGTCTACTACAGATATCATTCGATATGATCAAGAGAACAAAAAAATCTGCTCAGACTATCAAAAAACCTGAGATGATTAGAGTTGCCATAAGTTGAGGGTCAACAGTCCACCGTGAGTCATAGTCCTACCATAACCCTACCTCCGACAATGTCGCCACTGTCGGAAAATAATCGTTTAAGCGTTTTTTCAGGGTCTGCTAACATTCCCTTAGCCCAAGAAGTTGCCCGTTATTTGGGAATGGATGTGGGCCCGATGGTTCGTAAGCAGTTTGCCGATGGAGAACTCTATATTCAAATTCAAGAATCGATCAGAGGTTGTGATGTTTATCTAATTCAACCTTGCTGTCATCCGGTTAACGATCACTTAATGGAATTGTTGATCATGATTGATGCCTGTCGTCGAGCTTCAGCAAGGCAAATTACAGCAGTTATTCCCTATTATGCCTATGGAAGAGCAGACCGGAAAACAGCCGGAAGAGAGTCCATTACCGCTAAACTGGTGGCGAATTTAATCACCGAAGCCGGAGCCCAAAGAGTTCTAGCAATGGATTTACATTCAGCCCAAATTCAAGGTTATTTTGATATTCCCTTCGATCATGTTTACGGTTCTCCCGTTTTACTCGACTATCTAACTAATAAACAGCTTTCTGATTTGGTGGTTGTCTCCCCTGATGTCGGTGGTGTAGCTAGGGCTAGGGCTTTCGCGAAAAAACTTAATGGGGCTCCTTTAGCTATCATTGACAAACGCCGTCAAGCTCATAATGTGGCCGAAGTCTTGAATTTAATTGGAGATGTTCAAGGGAAAACAGCCGTCTTAGTCGATGACATGATTGATACGGCAGGAACGATTTTAGAAGGGGCTAGACTCTTAAAAAAAGAGGGAGCCAGACAGGTTTATGCTTGTGCTACCCATGCCGTCTTTTCGGGACTGGCGATCGACCGATTATCTAGTGGAATGCTTGAAGAAGTTATCGTCACAAATACTATCCCTGTTCCAGAGGAAAAGCGTTTTGAGCAACTAAAGGTTATCTCCGTTGCTAATTTGATTGGAGAAGCTATCTGGCGTATTCATGACGATACTTCTGTTAGTAGTATGTTTCGCTAATTTTTTTCAGCTCATTGGTAATAGGCAATTGTTGACGAGATTTGACATACTCCACTGGCTAAAGCCGAGTGGATTCTCCAAGTATCACTACTTTGGATTTCTGGCTCAACGAGTTCGCTTACATTAAAATCTTTTCAGCCTTTAACCCAGAGGCGATTCTCTCCCCAGACGTTTACCCCATTTCAGAGGTCTGTTTTCGTATGCCCTACGATACAGTTCAAAACCGAAAAACTTGGTTTATCTGGTACTTGATGCTTAAGGCTTTTACCTGTACAAGCATTTGGAGTACAGAACCCCATAGCCTGAGTTTTCAAGGTGCGTTACCGTTAGGCTACTGGGTTTTTAGAGCGGTTGATTACCCTGTCCGCTATGCTCTAATTATACATATATTTAGAGATTATGGCAAGAACAAAACGACTACAACTTTTGCTGTCTGAGATTGAGTATCAAGCCCTTAAATCCTATGCACAATCCAAACAAGTCCCTATGTCTGAAGTTCTTAGGGATTACATTAAAACCCTAAAAAAGCCGTCCTAAAAGGGACGGGGCTTTAAACCCAAATTTTCGGTAAATCGATGAACCATTATCAAAAAAACCTTATTTTTTCAACTAGAGGTAAAGATTTCCATCCCATTACCCGTCAGGTAGAAGGGGTTGTCACTGAATCAGGAATAAAAACGGGACTATGTACTATTTTTGTGCGCCATACATCAGCTTCGTTAGTTATTCAAGAAAATGCTGATCCCGATGTTTTAGCCGATTTATCCAACTTCTTTGCCCAATTAGTCCCTGAATCAGGACGTTATATTCATAGTACAGAAGGACCCGATGATATGCCGGCTCATATTCGCTCTGTCTTGACTAAAACTTCTGAGCAAATACCCGTTAATCAAGGTCGCTTATTATTAGGAATTTGGCAGGGTATTTACCTCTGGGAACATCGTCAGCGTAGTCATCAGAGGGAAATTATTGTTCATATTAGTGGAGTTTAATTATGATTAGATTAATGTTATGAATAAGTCAAGATAAATTAACCCTATGAAAATAAACCAAGATCTGATGAGGCAATGGATCAATTTAGTAGCTATCATGGCTGCTTTTGGTACTAATATCTTAGCTAATATTGCCCCCATAAATGATTTAACAATTGGTGAAATTTCTGAAACTTTTTTCCAAGATGTTCTAATTACTCCGGCAAGTTATGCTTTTGCGATTTGGGGATTGATTTATCTGGGTTTAATTAGTCTAGCTATTTATCAAGTTTTGCCAATTAACCGAGAACAAGACTATCTTCGTAGAATGGGCTATGGTTTAGCTATTAGTAGTTTTGCTCAAATTGCCTGGGTATTTCTCTTTCAATACCGATTATTTTTATGGTCAGTATTGGCTATGGTTCTGATATTAATTCCTTTGGTTTGGCTTTATCTAAGTCTAGGTATTTCTCTAGAATCTGTTCCTCAAAAACAAAGATGGTTAGTTAATTTCCCGATTAGTGTTTATTTTGGTTGGATTAGTGTTGCAACCATTCTTAATGTGGCATTAGGTCTTGATAGTCTAGAATGGAATGGTTGGGGCATTAGCAACCAATTATGGACTATGATCATGATTGTAATTGCTACCACTATAGCAGCAGTTATTCGATTTAAACGCAAAGATGTAGTTTATTGTGGCGTTTTAATTTGGGCTTTAATTGCCATTGCTATCAAACATTTAGATCAATTTAGTCTTGCTGTTACAGCAGGAAGTTTCGCTAGTTTATTAACTTTATTGATCATCATTCCAAATTTATTAAAATACCAAAAAATTCAAGAATAAAGACAATTTAATACCCCCTAAACTTGCCTAAAATCCCTATTAAATTAAAAGAATAAAGATGTGAAATCATTAGTTAATCATCCCAAAGTAATCTGTTTAGGAGAAATTCTTTTTGACTGTATTGCGGATCAACCAGGACAAGAATTAATGCAAGTAAAATCATGGACTCCTTACCCTGGGGGAGCTCCGGCTAATGTAGCCTGTGGTTTAACAAAATTAGGAACTTCTGCTGCATTTATTGGCTGTGTAGGAAGAGATCACCTAGGAGATCAATTAATTCAATTATTAGAAAAAACTGGAGTCAATGTAACCGCTATTCAACGGCATTTTTTTGCCCCTACCCGACAAGTTTATGTTACCCGTTCGGGATCAGGAGAACGATATTTTGCCGGATTTGGCGAAATTAGTACGGATCAATTCGCAGATACCCAATTAAATTCCCAACAGATCCCAGAATCTTTGTTTATCGAAGCTGAGTATTTAGTAACCGGAACTTTAGAACTGGCTTACTCTCAAAGTCGACAAGCCATCCATAAAGCCCTAGAACTAGCGAAAATCCATCAGGTTAGGGTATTGATAGATATTAACTGGAGACCCTTATTCTGGCTCAATTTAGAACCCGTAGCAGCTTTAATCGATCACTTATTGCAACAAGCTGATTTTATCAAATGTTCTACCCAAGAAGCCCAATGGTTATTTAAAACTGAAGATCCCCAAGAAATTGCGCAAAAATTTCCTAAAGTGTCAGGAGTTTTAGTAACTGAGGCAGAAAAGGGCTGTAAATATTATTTAGGAGATAATATCGGTCAAATAAATGGTTTTAAAGTCAAAGTAGAGGATACCACTGGGGCAGGAGATAGCTTTGTCGCAGCATTTGTTCATCAATGTTGTTTGAAGGGCGATCGCTTACTCCAAGACCCAAAAGTTGCCGAACAAGCCATCCGTTATGCTAATGCTGTGGGGGCAATAACTACAACTAAATTAGGGGCGATCTCTGCCCAACCCAGTGCTAAAGAAGTAGATGGTTTTTTGGCATTCTTTGAATATTGACTTCCACAATTATATTATGAATATCAATCCCCTTAAATAGCACTCCTATGCAAAAATAGTAAAGTTTGCACCAAGTTCTTTTATAGAGTTGGTTCGCAGTTTGACTAAAGTTAACTTATAGAGAGAGAAAGAACATGAAAGTTGGCGATCGCGTCCGAGTTATTGTATCTACCATTGTTTATCATCATCCTCAACATAAAAAACAACCTTTCGATCTCAAAGGCATGGAAGGAGAAATCATTGATAATATTACCGAATGGCAAGGAAGACCAGTTAGTGCTAATTTTCCTTTATTAGTCAAGTTTGACAAAAAATTTAGAGCTCATTTTAAAGACCATGAGTTAGAAGTAATTCAAACTAATCAATAATCAGG
>DLXW01000120.1:0-156 GCA_003448685.1 Cyanothece sp. UBA12306 | reverse complement strand
ATCAATAATCAGTCAAGAGTCAGGAATAAAGAAGATTATTTGCGAATTTAATCTCTATTGTCAGGTTAAATTAATTTTATCTTAAATGTCGGGTGAAGACCCTCGGTTTTACCGAAGGGATGAAACCCGACCAGCCAATACTGCGTAGGTTTTGCC
>DLXW01000004.1:2932-5773 GCA_003448685.1 Cyanothece sp. UBA12306 | reverse complement strand
AAGAAGTTCGATTAAATAGAGGCAAAAACCCCAATCAATTACAACAACTCCTAAGGGTATACCTGTAAAAGAAGGATTGAATGAAGGAATAATCAGACGAGTAACTACAAAAATTAGGACAGAGTAAACAGTCACCGCCTGTAATAAAATAATGCTATCTCCTACCCCAAACAAACGCCAAATTTGTTGATAGATACCAAATAGAGACTGGATTGAGAAACGACCAACGATAGCTATCAAGGGAAGTGTTACTGCTAAATTTTGATGTGCTGCTGGTATATCTCCTTCAAAGCGAATTAAATAAGCGAGAAAACAAGACAAAACAGCTATAGTAGCATCTAAAAAAAATTGACCTAACCTATATAACACTTTGTTCATAAGTTAAATTTTTGATTGAAGTTATGGACATCAGGTTGTTATGTTACGTATACCACATATGGGTTCTTAGTGGCATTTCTTATTTTTGAAACAGGTTAGGGACTTAATCGTTTAATCATAGCCTAAGAATACCTAAAATTACTAAAGGGATAGAGAAGCTATATAGGTAGTTTACCAGGCTAAATTGGCTAAATAATTGTGAAATATAGCTAATTCTACAAAAATTGGCTATAAAAACCTGTATTTCAAGGAACCTAAAAGTTTTTGAATCGGGGCCTAAATTGCCGTTACAAAAACTAATTGGAGAATTTAAAGACTTGAAGAGTTCCAACTTTGTTAATATTATTTCGTCAGCAAATAATTAAAAATTGAATTGGAATTGAAAATAATATACAATGCTTCTGGCTTCGATTGGAAACGGATTGAACTTATGAATTGCGGTATTATCAATAAGGTATCATTATTACTAGGCAAAATTATCGATCAAGATAAAATGTTGAAAACTCTTGTTTTTAAACACAAAGGGAGGAAATAACCTCTGACTTAGATAAAGCAAGGAGTCTAGGATAAGTAGACTCGTCAAACCAGGAATCTTTCGATTGATCATCACCAAAAGTGTCAAACCCCTGTTTTTTGTCCAGATAATATTATGGGAAATATGCCTAAAAAAACTCATGCTTCTTGTTTAACTGAAGACGAAAAACATAAAATTTTAGTAACATGGAATGACACGCAAAAAGACTATCCCCAAAATCGGTGTATTCATCAATTATTTGCAGATCAAGTTGATAATAATCCCCAAGAATTGGCTATTGTTTTCGGAAAAAATTCTTTAACCTATCAAGAATTAAATCAAAAAGCAAATTATTTAGCTTATTATTTGCGATCTATCGGGGTTATAGCAGAAACTAAAGTAGGACTTTGTGTTGAACCTTCTTTAGAGATGGTGATAGCAATTTTAGCTATTTTGAAAGCCGGAGGGGCTTATGTACCTTTAGACCCTAAATATCCTCGAGAACGGCTTTCTTTTCTCTTAAAAGACGCTAAGATAGAAATTTTGATAACTCAAAAAAATCTTATCGAAAAAATCCCGACAGATCAGCAAAAGATAGTGGATTTGGATTCAGATTTATCATTTTTTCCAGTTCAAAAAGAAGAAAATATACTTAATATTACAACAGCAGAAAATCTAGCTTATATTATTTATACATCTGGTTCAACAGGTAAACCCAAAGGAGTTCTGGTAACCCATCGTAATCTGGTACACTCTACCCAATCTCGCATTAATTATTATCGAGAGTCATTAAAAAGTTATTTGTTACTTTCTTCTTTTGCTTTTGATAGTTCAGTTGCTGGTATTTTTTGGACGCTATGTGTTGGTGGTACTTTGATTTTACCATCTTCTAATTTTCAAGAAAATCCTTTACAAATTATAGATTTAATTGAGTTACACAATATTTCTCACTTATTGTGTTTGCCTTCTTTATGGAAGTTGTTTTTAGAACAAGATAGTGCCAATAAGTTAAGCAGTTTAAAAGTTGTTATTGTAGCAGGAGAAGCTTGTTCAGTAGATTTAGTTAAACTACATTATCAAGAATTAGGAGCCACTACTCTTTATAATGAATATGGACCAACAGAAGCGACAGTATGGAGTACAGTTGAACAATGTAGTTGGCAGGAATCTTTGAAAAAAGTGCCGATTGGTCGTCCAATTAGTAATACTAAAATATATATTCTAGATTCTGATTTAGAACCAGTGCCTATTGGTGTTGCAGGAGAAATTTATATTGGTGGTGCAGGGGTTACTAAGGGTTATTTGAATCGTCCTCAATTAAATCAAGAAAAATTTATTGTTAATCCTTTTTTAAATGGAGATAAAGACGGATCTTTACTTTATAAAACAGGGGATTTAGCTAAATATTTACCCGACGGAAAAATTGAATTTATTGATCGAATTGATAATCAAGTAAAAATTCGTGGTTTTCGCATTGAATTGGGAGAAATTGAGCAAAAGTTACAGCTACATCCCCAAGTCAAACAAAATGCGGTGATGGCAATTTCTGAAGATTCGGGAAATCAGTCTTTAGTTGCTTATGTGGTTCCTCAAGATGTCATCAATGAAGAGACTCAAAGCGAACAAGTTGCACAATGGGAAGAAGTAGATGACGCTATTTATAGTCAGGGAAATGAAGTATCTGATCCCACGTTGAATTTGATTGGTTGGAATAGTAGTTATGACGGAACTCCTATTCCTAAATCAGAAATGGAACAATGGGTAGAACAAACAGGCGATCGCATTTTACGTCACAATCCTCACCGTGTCTTAGAATTAGGTTGTGGGACGGGTATGTTACTATATCGTATTGCACCTGTTTGTTCTTTGTATCTGGGAACGGATATTTCTCAAAAAGCTTTAGATTATATTGATCAACATATTGGTTTAACAAAATGCGATCGCTCTGT
>DLXW01000004.1:0-2714 GCA_003448685.1 Cyanothece sp. UBA12306 | reverse complement strand
AACAAAATGCGATCGCTCTGTTGTACAATTATCTCGAAGAGCAGCAGATGATTTATCGGGAATTTCTGGTAATTTTGATGCAGTTGTTATTAATTCTGTAACTCAGCATTTTCCTAGTGCAGATTATTTATTTGATGTCTTGAAAAAGGCAATAAGTGTTATTGATCACAGAGGTTTTATTTTTGTAGGGGATATCCGTAATTTAGATTTGTTGCCAGCTTTTTATGCTGCAATACAGTTACATCAAGCTAATGATGAATTATCTTTAGAAAAGTTAAATCAAAGAATTAAAACTAAGATTAGAAATGAAGAAGATTTAGTTATATCTCCTAATTTTTTTCGGTCAATACAACAAGAATTGCCACAAATTATTGAGGTAGAAATACAGTTAAAACGAGGAAGCTATCACAATGAATTGAGCAAATTTCGTTATGATGTTGTGTTATTTGTTGATCGAGAAAAAACAACATCTAATTTAGAATTAGAGCAAAATAATATTTTAGATTGGCAACAAGAACAATTGAGTATTGAACTTGTTAAAAAGTTACTTCTAGACAATGAATATCAGTTTTTGAGCATTGAAAATGTTCCCAATCCTCGTCTGACTAAAGAAATTCATCTCCTAGAACTTTTGGATAACAACGAAATTACAACTGTTCAAGAGTTAAAGAATCAATTAGAATTATTCGAAGTTAAGGGAATTGAACCCGAAGAATGGTGGAATTTAAGCTCGGAAATTCCTTATAATATTATTATCAGTGGGGCAAAATATCCTAAGTTAGATAGTTATTGTGTAACTTTTAAATCAAAGAATATTGATCAATATAATAGTTTACGACAACAAAATAATTTTAATAATCAATATTATAAGTCCTATCAAGAGTATACAAATAATCCCTTATATCATCAAATCGCCAGACAAATAGAACCCGAACTTAGAAATTATCTAAAATCTTGCTTGCCAGATTATATGATACCAAAAAGTTGGGTTATTCTCGAAAAAATGCCCCTCAATGTTAATGGAAAAATAGACCGTAAAGCTTTACCAAAACCTGAAAAAAATAGACCAGAATTAGGGACTGAATTAGTATTAGCATCCACAGAAATAGAGAAAGCGATCGCGCAAATTTGGCAAGATTTATTACAATTAGAAGTCGTTGGCACTAATGATAATTTCTTTGATTTAGGAGGTAATTCCTTATTACTAATTCAAATGAATCGTCAATTAAAACAAGTTTTAGAATTAGATGTTCCGGTAGTTAAATTATTTCAATATCCAACAATTCGCCAATTAACAGCATATTTACAGCAAGATAATAACAAACACGATAGTAACCAAAAATCTCCAATCAACTATCAAAAATCACCCCAATCAATAGACAATGAATCTATCGCCATTATTGGTATGTCAGGGCGTTTTCCTGGTGCCAAAAACTTAGCTACATTTTGGCAAAATCTGAGAAATGGAGTAGAATCTTTTGCATCTTTCCACACTAAGGAATTAGACAGGAAGAAGAATGATAGTGTTAATTATGTCAAAGTTGCGGGAGTTCTAGAAGATATTGAATATTTTGACGCTTATTTCTTTGGTTATAGCCCAAAAGAAGCCGAAACCCTCGATCCCCAGCAACGAATATTTTTAGAATGTGCTTGGTTAGCATTAGAAGATGCGGGTTATAATCCCCAAGCCTATCCAGGACGTGTGGGAGTGTATGCTGGTGCAGGGATGAATACTTATTTCATTAATAACGTTTATCCCAATCTTAACGCCCATAATCGTTCTTTTCTCGAAACAATGGCTGATGTTCAGCTAACAATGGGACAAGAAAAAGACTTTTTACCCACCAGGGTTTCCTATAAACTCAATCTAACCGGACCGAGTGTTAATATTCAAACCGCCTGTTCTACTTCTTTAGTTGCTGTTCACCAAGCTATTAATAGTCTCCTTACAGGAGAATGCGAAATCGCCTTAGCCGGAGGCGTATCGATTCGAGTTCCCCAAAAAACAGGCTACATTGCCGAAGAAAACGGAATTTTGTCCCCAGATGGCCATTGTCGTGCCTTTGATGCAGCAGCAGCAGGGACTGTATTTGGCAATGGAGTAGGAATTGTGGTGTTAAAAAGGTTATCCCAAGCGATCGCCGATCGTGATAACATCTATGCAGTGATTAAAGGTTCTGCTGTTAATAATGGCGGAGCGCAGAAAGTAAGTTATGCTGCACCCAATTTAGAAGCACAAGCAGAGGTAATATCCCAAGCCTTAACCAAAGCAGGAATTGATCCGACTACCATCGATTATATCGAAGCCCACGGCACAGGAACACCTTTAGGAGATCCCATTGAAATTGCCGGATTAACCCAAGCATTTCGAGAAAACACCGAAAATAAGGGTTATTGCGCCATTGGTTCCGTTAAAACCAATATCGGACATCTAGCTAATGCGGCGGGAATTGCCGGACTGATTAAAACCGTACTAGCTATCAAATATAAGCAAATTCCTCCGAGTCTCCATTTTAAACAAGCTAACCCTAATATTGACTTCGAAAATAGCCCTTTTTATGTCAATACCCAGTTATTACCCTGGCCAACAAAAGATAACCCCCGTCGCGCTGGAGTAAGTTCCTTTGGGATGGGAGGGACAAATGTTCATCTAGTGTTGGAAGAACCCCCCAATGGGGAAGTCAGAAGTCAGAAGTCAGAAGTCAGAAGTAGTT
>DLXW01000316.1:2642-6475 GCA_003448685.1 Cyanothece sp. UBA12306 | reverse complement strand
CAGCCTTAAGTTGTCACGAATGATGATCCCCATTTAGTCCCCGAAACACTAAGCTAAAAGCTGTTGAACCAAAGAGAATAAAAATAACCATCGTGGTAATTCTTAAAGTTGCATCGCAAACTTGTTTGAGAGAAAGCCAACTTAATTGATTATTAAACTTAGCTAATATTATAGTTCCCAATGCTCCCACTGCACCCGCTTCCGTCGGAGTAGCAAAACCAAAAAAGATACTTCCCAAGACTAATAAAATCAATAATAATGGTGGCAACATAGCCTGTAAAACTTGCTTTAATAAGGCTTTTTTACCAATATTTCTATCTTCTGGTGGCAAAGCTGGAGCAACATCAGGACGTAAAAAAGCGACAATAATTACATGAAGTGCAAACACTCCTGTCATCAATAAACCAGGAATAATTGAACCAATAAATAAATTACCAACAGGAATTCCTAATTGATCTGCTAAAACTACTAGAACAACACTAGGAGGTATCAATTGTCCCAAAGTTCCTGAGGCAACAATTACGCCTGTTGCTAACTCCTTGTTATAACCATAACGTAACATAATCGGTAAAGAAATTAACCCCATGGCAACGACAGTTGCTGCCACAACTCCAGTAGTTGCTGCTAATAAAGAACCTACAATAACTACGGCTAAAGCAAGTCCTCCTCTTATTCTGCCAAATAACACTCCAATAGTTAATAATAATCTCTCAGCAATGCCTGTTTTTTCTAACATCGAACCGAGAAAAATGAAATAGGGAATAGCTAAGAGAGTATAATTATTCATAATCCCAAAAATTCTTTGGGGTAAAGCTGTTAAAAAGATCGGATCAAATACTCCTAAAGCTACACCAATTATTCCAAAAATAATACTAACTCCACCTAAAGAAAAAGCTACAGGATAGCCAAAAGAAAGTAAAATTAATGCTCCAACAAACATTAAAGGACCCAACCATTCATACTCCATCTTGGTGTTCCTCCTTTAAAGTTAATTGTCCCTTGAAAATTGCCCAATTTTTGATTGCTTCGGCTATACCTTGAAAAATTAGTAAAACAAAACTAACAATAATCATTGATTTAATAGGATAGCGGATTAATCCTCCAGGATCGGGAGATTTTTCAAGAATTTGCCAGGAACTAACGACACTACCCCAAGAAAAGTAAATCACCATCACACAAAAAGGAATCAAAAAAATTATGGTTCCAATAAAGTTGGCTAAAGCTTTTCTTTTTGGCGGCCAATCTTTATAAAAAAGATCAACGCGCACGTGTTCATTATGTTTTAATGTGTAAGCTGCACCTAACAGAAAAACTAGATCAAAAACATACCATTGAACTTCAATTAAAGCATTAGATGTTAAACTTTGTCCGATAAATTTCCCCAGATATCTTCCCACCACATTCCACACACCAACTAGAACCATTAATAATATTAGCCAATAAGTAATTCTTCCGATCCATTCATTAATATTATCGATTATACTCGCTATACGTAGAAGTTTTTGCAAATGTTGAACCTCCTTGTTAATGCTGATCAGTCATCCGTGATTTATTTTACCCTACAACTTATTAAATGTACAATTTAATTGATTTAGTGAATTGATTTCTCTTCTTCATTTTTTATCACTCTCTTATTATTAATATTTCAGACAAAAATTAATAGTTATTAAAATAAACAAGGCTCTAACTTGCTCTATAAGCTTTCGGTGTCATCCCTGTTAGCTGCCGAAATTGTTTAGTTAAATGGCTATGACTATTGAAACCACATTCTAAGGCAATATCGACAATTAAGTAATCTGTTTGTTTCAACAATTGCTTTGCCCTTTCTACTCTTTGTCCGAGTAGGTACTGGTAGGGAGATATTCCTATGGACTGCTTAAATAGACGAGTGAAATGGAATTGACTCATATCTAGTAATTGAGCTAAATCTTTGAGTTTAATATCTTGATCTAAATAGCTGTCAATATAATCCAAAATTTGTTGTAGTTGAGTTTGGGGTAAACCACCTTCATAACTTGGCAACTGGGGTTTTGTTGTTGCATATTGTCTAAGTAAATTGACGGCAAATATGTTAGCCAGAGAATCTATATAAAGTTGACTATTACAATGTTGCTGTTGCAATTCTGTTAGCAGCATCATGGCGATCGCTTCTATTTGTGGGTTGCGAGTCCTAAATTGAGGGGTTAACTCAAGTTGATCACTATTGGTTAGAAGGGTTTCATGGGCAACCTTGCGCATAAACTGCTGACAAAGGCGAATTTGCAATATCTGATCATCTCCATCCCATCGCGCCAAAAATTGAGTTTTGGCAGGGGTAATTGTCAGATCTCCTTTGCTATACATTCCGGTATAAGTTTTGCCCCCTTGCTTTTGTAATAAGTGAACGGGTTTTTTGGCAAGGGATAAACAAATAGTATGTTCATGTTCAGCAATTGAGTTACATTCCCCTGCTGGGTGCTGTAAATGGGCAATTGAAATATGATTCCAACCCTGATTGGAGTTAGAGGTAAGGGCAAAAAATTTTGATTGTGTTTGTTGAGATGGAATTGTTGCCATTATTTCAATCAGAGTCTGTCTTGTTTCGATTAGATTGAGGATACAAGCAATTACAACTTAGCGCAAGATTTTGATAGTTGCACAAGAATTAGATAGTTCCACCAAAATATTCTGGCTAAACTGGAAGAGTAAAGTCAAAAAAAGGATAAATAACCATGAAAATAGTTATTTTTGGAGCAACAGGAACTATTGGTCGCCATATTGTGGCACAAGCATTAGAACAAGGCCATCTTTGTACAGCATTTTCGCGACATCCTGAAAAGCTTGATCTCAAAGATGCCAATCTTCGACTTGTTCAAGGTGATGTTATGGATTACCAAGCGGTAGAGCAAGCTGTAAAAGGTCAAGATGCGGTGGTTTGTGTACTAGGTTCGGGAAAAAAACTGACTGGAACAATTCGCTCCGAAGGGACACAACAGATTATCCGCGCTATGGAAAAAACCGGTGTACGACGGTTTATTTGTCAATCGACTCTTGGTGCTGGGGATAGCTGGAATAACCTTAATTTTTACTGGAAATATCTGATGTTTGGGTTTATTCTCCGTAAAGTCTTTGTTGATCATCAGCTTCAGGAACTAATGGTTAAACAAAGTGATTTAGATTGGACAATTGTACGTCCAGGGGCTTTTATCGATGGCGATCGCACAGGTCAATATCGTCATGGTTTCCCGCCCAATGATCGGACTGCCAAACTCAAAATTTCCCGTGCTGATGTAGCTGACTTCATCCTGAGTCAATTAGTTAATGATTCCTATTGGCACCAAACACCTAGTTTATCTTACTAAAATTTGATTTTTAGGGTGGTTATTGTCAATCTGACTCTTTATGCTATACCATCCTTAGAAATCTAGTTACAAGGTTTGATGGTACTAATTTGCAACACAATTTTATCAATTGAACGTACAAGAGAAGAACCAGATTGATGAGGATTATTAGCAAGAATACTAAATAAAACCATGCCAAAATTAGGATGCTTGATATAACCAGATAAAGCCCTTACACCTCTTAATGTACCTGTTTTAGCTAAAACAGTTCCTTGGGCTGGGGTGTTCTTCATGCGATTTCGTAAAGTTCCACTCCTCCCAGCAACAGGTAAAGATGCGTAAAACATATCTTTTCCTGGGGCATAATACATTACTCTTAAGGTTGTTACCAATGATTTGGGAGTAGCTGCATTGCGTCGAGATAAACCGGAACCGTCCGCAAGACGAAAACCTTTGGGATCAACCCCAATTCTGGCTAAAGCAGATTTAGCCGCTTGAGGGCCACCAATATGA
>DLXW01000316.1:1879-2496 GCA_003448685.1 Cyanothece sp. UBA12306 | reverse complement strand
GAGGGCCACCAATATGACTTAATAAAGTATTGGCATAATAGTTATTACTTCTGATATTGGTGACATTAATCCAACTTTTGAGAGATTTTGAACGAATTTTTGCTTGAGGACTTAATTTTTGTAAAGCGGCAGCTGTGGTAAATAATTTTGTATTAGAAGCGGGGATAAAAAATTTATTAGAGTTATGACTATAAAGAGTTTGTCCACCTTCTAAGGTTTCTACTAAAACACCCCAATTATTTTTATAACGGCCAATAATACTATTAATTGCTGGTTCAAGTAAGGCTGCACAAGTTCCATAATTTTGAGTTTCTGGCGGTGGAACATAGATTTCGATGGACTCTTGCCCTTGAAAATAATCTGTCCCTACTGTGGGTGAGTTAACTTGATTAGCTAGAGAGGGAGTAGTCCAAGCAGCCGTAGCCGTAGCAATAATGGCAAAAGAATGAGAAAAAGAACGAAATGGTTTCATGGGTTTAAGATTTTTATTCACTACCTCTGACACCAAACACATTTTAGGCAATGCAAAAATGCTTAGGAAGATTTAGTTACGGTCGAAGACACTCTAAATGATCTTTGATGATTAAGTCAAGGTTAGCAGAATTTAGAATTTAGAA
>DLXW01000316.1:661-1664 GCA_003448685.1 Cyanothece sp. UBA12306 | reverse complement strand
TAGAATGCAGAATTTAGAATTGGTTGACGGCTGATAGCTGAATGCTAATCCTAAATTACCAGCTACTATTTCAGTAAAGGTTGAAATCCATGCTTAACTGATGCTTGTCCAATTTGTTCCATTTTACTCACGGTAATTTGATTACGTCCCCAAGAAAAATTAGTGTGCCAGCTTTCAAATTCTAATAAAATTCCTTCGGCAAAACAGGCAAACATCTGGCGCGAAGGAATATCCATACTGACAATTTCCATAATTTTCCAGTCAATATCCAAGGAATGTTCGACAATTCCCCCCTTGAGTATTTGAATATCTCGATGTTGAATTTTAGTACCTAAATTTTTAGGATAGCCACCGTCGATAATTAAACAAGGTTTTTTCAGGGTTTCTGGGTTAATTTCTACCCCTTTAGGCATACTGGCTACCCAAACAATAATATCGGCTTGGGGCAGGGCTTCTTCTAATTCCATGATTTTACCCCTTCCTAGTTCGGCTTGTAATCCTTCTAATCGTTCTTGATTACGGGCAATTAATAATAATTCGGCTGCATCGGTTTTTTGATCTAACCAACGACAAACAGCACTGCCGATGTCCCCTGTTGCCCCACAAACTGCTATCGTAGATTTAGATAAATCAATGCCTAATTGCACCGATGCTTGCTCAACCTGACGGCAGATAACATAAGCTGTATGGGTATTACCAGTAGTGAAGCGTTCAAATTCTAACTCCACATTGCGGACTTGTTTATTTTCTTTGAGTTTAAATTCTTCAAAAATAATCGAAGAAAACCCACCTAATGCCGTTATATTAAGGTCTGCTTTCTGGGCTAGGGCCATAGCGTTTAATATCTTGCGAATAGCCGCTTTAATCCGTCGATTTACCAACATCTCTGGTAAAAAACAAGATTCTACATATTTGCCCTCAATAGTTTGTCCTGTCACGCTGGTGACGTGAAAATGATCAACAATTTGAGGCGGGGCTGAACACCAAAAATTGAGTCCTTGGT
>DLXW01000316.1:0-480 GCA_003448685.1 Cyanothece sp. UBA12306 | reverse complement strand
ATTGAGTCCTTGGTTGGCATATTCAGGGTAGCCAAGGGCTTCAGCGACTTGTTGGGCGTGTTCTAAACTGGTAAGATGACCGATTAGACCAAACATTGATTACTTGTTGAGTGACAGTATGCTTAACGAGGCACGAAAGAGGGACAGATACTAAGAAAATATTAAGACCCCTAACAATATTACATAAAAATACTTCACCTTGGAGAGGTTAGATTTTTTAAAGTCACGCTAAAATCTAAGTTGGGATGAAGAAATTTGCGACAAAATTTTAGCTGAGAACAAAAGCAACCCATTAAGATCACAACAACAAGCTCAATATTGATCTCCCATCGTCACAGATAAAGGCCATTCTTGTTTGTGTATTATTATTGAGCATGATTTCACTAATTTTTTGTCAAAATACAATTGTAACATAAATTAATGCAAGATATTTAAGAATTAGAAAGTATTTGTCTATCTTAGGAGCAGCCCTTTCAAGGT
>DLXW01000265.1:591-2670 GCA_003448685.1 Cyanothece sp. UBA12306 | reverse complement strand
ATTTTTTCAAGAGCTCTATTAGTAAGGTTGCTCTTTAACTAGATAATATTGTTGGTTACTCAATATTTTATTTGATAGTTAATTTTTTTGGTATTACTACCTTAGATGTTTTTTAATAATCGTTATCAGCGACACAAATACCTTTACATTTAATACCATTACTTGCTGTTCGTTTACAATGGGGACATAATATGGGCTCATCAATAATTTCTTCGGAGTTTTCTTTGTTTCTTACTGTTTCTGAATAATCTTTATCAGTTTGAGTTAAAGACATGATAATTTATCTTATAGATGAATTATTAAATAACAAGTTTTGGTAAGTTTGAGACATTGTTACAAAAACTACCTAATGAGACCTTAGCTAATTTCTTTCAAGCTCAAATGTAGCCAAAACTCGCTTAAATTAAGTTTTTCTGTGATCTACTGTGTATCTAATTTCAAGACAGCCATAAATGCTTCTTGGGGAACATCAACGGTTCCAATAGACTTCATTCTTTTCTTTCCTTTAGCTTGTTTTTGTAGCAGTTTTTTCTTACGAGAAATGTCTCCTCCATAACATTTTGCTAAGACATCTTTACGCAATGCAGGGATATGTTCACTAGCGATAACTTTGGCACCGATCGCTGCTTGAATGGGTACTTTAAATTGATGACGGGGAATTAATTCTTTGAGTTTTTCTGTTAATGCACGACCAACATAGTAAGCTTTATCTCGGTGTACAATCATAGCTAAAGCGTCTACCCCATCCCCATTAACCAAAATATCCAATTTAACCAGAGGATTTTCCCGATAGCCAATTAAATGATATTCCATACTGGCATAACCACGCGATCGCGACTTTAATTGATCAAAAAAGTCCGTCACCACTTCTGCTAAAGGTAACTCATAAATTACTGCGGTTCTTGATAGGGTAAAGTATTTCATATCCTTAAACACCCCTCGGCGACTCTGACATAATTCCATCAAAGTCCCCACATAATTCTCAGGGGTGATCATTTCTACTTGGATATAAGGTTCTTCAATTTTTTCTCTTTTTTGGGCTGGGGGAAGTAGACTAGGATTATCAATTTCGATGACTTCTTCATCTACCGTCGTGACGCGATAAATTACCGATGGCGCGGTGGTAATTAAATCTAGATTGTATTCCCTTTCTAACCTTTCTTGGACAATTTCCATGTGGAGTAACCCCAAAAATCCACAGCGGAACCCGAAACCCATCGCGCTAGAGGTTTCGGGTTCGTAGGATAAAGCTGCATCATTGAGTTTCAGCTTTTCTAAAGCTTCGCGTAAATCTTCATATTGGTCTGCATCCGTGGGAAATAGACCACAAAATACCATTGGTTTGGCTTCAGTGTAACCTGGAAGCGGTTCTTTTGAGGGTTTATCCGATAGAGTAATAGTGTCTCCCACCCGCGCATCTTCAACAGTTTTGATCGCGGCGGCTAAATAACCCACTTCTCCTGCATGGAGACTGTCTACTTGTATTTGGGTGGGGGAAAGGACTCCTAATTCATCTATGACGTATTCTTTTCGAGAAGCCATTAACCGGACACGATCTCCTTTTTTGACCGTTCCATCCATAACTCGGAAGTAGACTATCACCCCACGATAAGCATCATAATAACTGTCGAAAATTAAAGCTCGCAGAGGTTCATTAACGGTGTCTTGAGGTGGAGGAACTAGATGGACGATCGACTCTAGGATTTCATCTACACCTATCCCTGCTTTAGCCGAGGCTTTAATAATACTACTGCAATCAAGACCGACAACTTCTTCTATTTCGTTAGATACCCTTTCAGGTTCAGAACCTGGTAGATCAATTTTATTGAGAATGGGAATAATTTCGAGATTATTTTCTAAAGCGAGATAAACATTAGCTAGGGTTTGTGCTTCTACCCCTTGGGATGAGTCTACAACTAATAAAGCCCCTTCACAAGCTGCTAGGGATCTCGATACTTCATAGGAAAAATCCACGTGGCCGGGGGTATCAATGAAATTGAGCTGGTAGATCTCACCGTCTACCGCACGGTACTCGAGGGTCACGCTTTGTGCCTTGATGGTGATACCGCGCTCGCGCTC
>DLXW01000265.1:0-504 GCA_003448685.1 Cyanothece sp. UBA12306 | reverse complement strand
CTTCATAGGAAAAATCCACGTGACCTGGGGTATCAATGAGGTTTAACACATATTCTTCCCCATCTTTGGCAGTATAGTTCATTCTAGCTGCCTGTAGCTTAATGGTAATTCCCCGTTCCCGTTCTAAATCCATATTATCGAGGAATTGATCTTTCATTTGCCGTTGGGCTACGGTTCCGGTATCTTGCAACATACGATCAGCCAAGGTTGACTTACCATGGTCGATGTGGGCAATGATGGAAAAGTTACGAATGCGAGAAACAGGAACGTCGGTCATAAATTCTCTAGTTGGGATAGGTCGGGTTGATGAAGTCAAAAGTCTCTAAGTAGTTTACATAACAGGGATTTAAGCCCCGATCAAAAAACTTTAGGTTCGGACAAAGGCAGGATTTTAGAACCGATTTTCTGAATCATCTAGGTTTCCTTAATTGTATTGTAATATTGATTTTGATAATTCTCCCACTCCTTGCTCCCTGTGTTCCCCACCCCCTACACCCCAACCCC
>DLXW01000266.1:5256-5686 GCA_003448685.1 Cyanothece sp. UBA12306 | reverse complement strand
AAATCATCCCGCAAATATGCAATGCAAAATTAACAATAATCCTGCAATGGTGCAACGCTCCTTCAAAATTACCTCATTTTTAACCAGGCAAAAATATCAGCAACAGTTAGGGTAAGATCAATTTTATCTAATATGGGTAAGGTTTCCTCAGAATTGATCTGATAAACCTTATCAATCTTACTGGCTAATTTTAATTGTAGACGGCTGTGATGGATTTGGGGCATAGTTTTTTGTTTAACTTTTCCGTTAATATATTCCCATGCCGGAGATTCATCGATGTAAGACTCTTTTAGGAATGATTCTAGACTTATTGACTTAATTTGATTATTAATAATCATAAATTTAAAAAATATAAGCTAAATGAAGTAAGATACCATTAACTGCTACAATAACCCAAGATAAACTAAAAATTTCCAGTATCTTTATGAAT
>DLXW01000266.1:0-5004 GCA_003448685.1 Cyanothece sp. UBA12306 | reverse complement strand
TCGATGTAGCGATCGCTCAAGGAATTGATCTAGATGGCAGTCCTATTCCTGATGCTAAATTAGAATTGTACAATAAAGTAATGGCTTTAGAAGCACAACGTCAACGCAGTGGAGTTACTAACACTATGCGTTCTCGCATTGTTCGCATTGGTGCCAAACATATTACCAAAGATGAATTAAATCAAATGTTGCTTGATGCTGATTTTGTACCTTTAAAAGATAAAGAAATTGCTTTTTATTATAATAAGTAAAAGTCTTGAAAATAGGTTTTAATCATCACTATCTAAAGGCTTTTTATTAATGTCTATTGCTAAAAAAATAGAGACATTCTCAATTATGAATGTCTCTTGGGAAAATATTAGGCGTAACTAGAGATTATGCAGTCTTAGCTTGAGATTCTTGTTGGAGAAACTTCATAACTGAAGCTTTTTCAACTAATCCTAAAACAACACCATTGTCTTTAATTACGGTTAATTGTTGACGAGGATCAGTTTCGAGTAATTTAACTACTTCTAACAAAGATTGATCAGCCTGAATTAGAGTCATACTATTATCAATAGGCTGCATAATCTCAGATATTGTTAATTCTGTCCATTGAGAAGTAGAAACTTTTTTCAAGGTATCAAGTTCGAGGACACCAGATAGTTTACCTTCTTGATTAGTTACAAGAAATTTTTTCCAAACACTTTTACCAATAACGTAATCGTTAACAAATTCCCGTAGATTTAGACTATCAGAAACCACAGGACTATTAGGAATCACTGCATCTTGTGCTGTATAGCCACTAAGAGTTTCTTGGAATTTAGCAGATTGGGCTGAAAATCCAGCATTTTGTAGCAAGAAAAAGCCAATTAATAGAGTCCAAAAACTACCGAAACGAGTAATACCTAAAATCGATAATCCACCTATAGTAATTGCCAGCCAGCCGAAAGCTTGTCCAACACGACTAGCAAAAATAATACCTTTATTGGGGTTTCCTGTAATCTTCCAAACCAAAGCTTTAAGAATGTTACCACCGTCTAAAGGTAGGCCAGGAATTAGATTAAACAATCCCAAAATTAGGTTGATGTAAGCTAGTAAACCTAGAATAGCAGTAATAGGCGCGCTGAAAGAAAAATTGCCAACAATTAGGGTTAAGAATGCAAAAATAATTAAACTAACCGCAGGACCGGCGATCGCTACTAAAAAAGCATCTAATGGGGTATCAGAGTCTTTCTCTAAACTGGCTAATCCGCCAAACAAAAACAGAGTAATTGATTTAACTTCAATTCCTTGAGAAATGGCAACAAAACTATGTCCTAACTCGTGAGCAACTACCGAAGAAAATAATAGTAATGCAGCAATAAATCCTAAAATCAACGGGGTAATTCCTCCCAATTGGGGAAATAATGCTAATTGTCCCCCATAACTTAGGGTAACTAACCCTAAAACCAGAAACCAGGAAGGATTCACATAAAAAGGAATCCCGAATAAATTGCCAACCCTTATATTATTGTTCATGGGTCGAACCTCCTATTTTGTAGATGAAATCTGTTTGACTTCATTGTTGCTTAACCCCATTGTAACGAAATGTAAATTTTGATGAAATACAAAAATTATATTGAAACCCGTCTAATGAGGTTCGGTTATCAATATTATTCTTTGTTCTTCCCATCTGGGGTGTCTCCCCTTTAACTATTTGTAGCAAACATTTAACCATTTCACATAACGCCTTTATGTTATGATACAACTTTGAAAATTAAATATATTTGAATTATGAATATTAAATATATCCACAATAATAAATTGATTTTTGTTATTTTTCTTATTTTGATAATAGCTTTGGGATTTAGCCTAATTGTTATTAAAGATTTCACTCATCTATTTTTTCCTGATGCGAAAAGGGAAAAACAAAAACGGTGTTTTAATAATCATGAGTGGTCTTTCTTTACTGATTTTTTTAAATTGAATGACTTTGCGGGGATTAATCTCTATATTGATCTATTGCCTAAAAAATGTTTGAATGAATTTTATCAACGATTAGGAAATCCGGTGATGGTAACAACTATCCCTAAAATAGTAAAGGTTCAATTTATTCCCAAATCTTCTGAATTTAGAGAACAAGTTAATTCAAAATTGGGGGCTTCTCTCAAGTTTAATTAGGCATTTTTTTGGGTTAAGCTCAAGCGAATAACTAGGGAGCATCCCATTTTTGGAAAAGCATCACCCAAAGTAATGATAACCCAAGGTTTTCAGCACCTCTTAAAAAAGCTAACGTCCAAAATTGGGATGCTCCCAATAACTAAGACTAGAATTATCGTCAATTATAAATTATGGATTATGAATCCTCGGTTACGGTTCATTTAGCAGATATAATGGTAGCCTTCCCATAGAAATAAGGGTGAGACTTTAAAAAGGCGATAATTCGGTAGCAAAATGACCATCAATACTTTACAAGGGCGAGATATATTAGGCGTTAGTGATTTGAATGCCTCTGAAATGACAGAGATACTGCAATTGGGAGCATCTCTCAAAAGCGGAGAGCGATCGCCTGTATGTCAGAAAGTCCTAGGACTTCTATTTTCTAAAGCTTCTACCCGTACTCGTGTTTCCTTTAGTGTGGCCATGTATCAATTGGGGGGTCAAGTTATTGATCTTAACCCCAGTGTGACCCAAGTGGGAAGGGGAGAACCCATCAGTGACACAGCTAGAGTCTTGGATCGTTATTTAGATATTTTGGCAATTCGTACCTATAAACAAGAAGACTTAGAAACCTTTGCTAACTATGCGAAAATACCCATTATTAATGCCTTGACTGACTTGGAACATCCTTGTCAAATTCTAGCGGATTTAATGACCATTAAAGAATGTTTTGGAACTCTTTCTGGAGTTACTGTTACTTACCTTGGAGATGGAAATAATGTCGCCCATTCTTTGATTTTAGGAGGAGCATTAATGGGGATGAAAGTTCATATTGCTACCCCTAAAGATTATCAACCAGATCAGGGGATTTTGGATAAAGCTAAAGAGATTGGGGTTGAAGGATTTCAAGTATTAGTCACAGATGATCCAATGGAAGCCGTTGAAGGGTCACAAGTGCTTTATACCGATGTTTGGGCAAGTATGGGACAAGAATCATTAGCAGAAGCTAGAATCCCTCTATTTGAACCTTATCAAGTCAACCAAAAATTGCTCAGTCATGCCGATCAAGAAGCGATTGTTTTACACTGTTTACCTGCCCATCGAGGTGAAGAAATTACCGACGAAGTTATTGAAGGAAACCAGTCACGAGTATGGGATCAAGCAGAAAATAGAATGCACGCCCAAAAAGCTTTAATGGTTAGTTTATTAGGAGTTAATAGTTAATAGTTAAGGGTTAATAGTTGACTAGGATTCACTATTCAACTTTATGGCAGCAAATTTATGCACTATTATGTTATAACTATTATCTTAAAATGCGTCAGTATTACCATAAATTAGTCAGGGATAAAATACCAGAAATTATTGCTCAAGCAGGAAAGAGCTATGAGATTAAGACTTTATCTGAGGATGAATATTTACAAGCATTGAACAATAAATTACTCGAAGAAGCCAAAGAAGTTGTTCAAGCCGAACCTGAAGATTTACTAAAAGAGTTAGGGGATTTATTTGAAGTAATTGATCATATTTTAATAGCCTATAATATTTCCCGTGGTACAATTATTAATTGTCAACAAAAAAGACGAAAAGAAAGAGGTAGTTTTACTAAACGTATCCAACTTGTTTGGACTGAAACGTAACCGGAATAATTGATCGTATGCAAACAAAAATATCTAATAAAAGTAACAACGAAGAAAGTTTACTTACCAATGCTCAAACCTATTTTATCGAGCAAATCGCGCCTCAAGCTGCCCTGCTTGACCAAGACACTGAAGCCCTTAAACAAGCCTTTCAAGAGATGGGTGAGCGTGGTTTATTAGGCTTAAATATCCCCCAAAAATGGGGAGGAAAAGCCGTATCAGAAACTATTTACCGTCGCTTTCAAATTTTAATTGCCCGATATTCAGGCGCTCTGGCCTTTTTACAAACCCAACATCAAGGAGCGATCGCCAAACTTATTGCTAGTCCCAACGCACCGCTCAAACAAACTTACTTACCTTTAATGGCAACAGGGGAAACTTTAATTGGAGTCGGGTTTTCCCAATTACGTCGTCATGGGAAACCCTTAATGCAAGCAACCCCCGTCACAGGAGGCTATCAGCTAACAGGAACAGTACCCTGGATCACCGGATGGAATATTTTTGAAAAGTTTATCATTGGGGCAACTTTACCCACCTCAGAAACTCTATATGCCATAGTTCCCTTTCGAGAAAAAGAAGGGTTAAGTTTTAGTCCACCCATGGAATTAGCGGTTATGGGAGTTACAAATACCGTTAGTGCTACTTTAACTGACTGGTTTTTACCTAGCGATCGCCTTGTGTCTCTCCATCCCCCAGGAACTGTCCAAGAAAGCGATCGTAAAAATGTCCTCCATCATGGTTTTTTTGCCCTTGGATGCGCCCAAGCAGGACTAGATATTCTTGAACAAGCTTGTCACCATAAATCCCTTCCTTTCTTGCAAACAGCCTGGGATTCACTCAATAATGAATTAATCCAATGTAGTCAAGGGATGTTAGGTTCTTTGTGTCCTGATCGAGTTCCCTATGAAAGGCGGCTACAATTGCGTGGATGGGCGATTAATTTAGCTAATAGATGTAGTCAAGCTGCCGTGACAGCATCAAGTGGAGGAGCAAATTTCCTTTCCCATCCAGCACAACGTGTTTATCGAGAAGCTTTGGTTTTTACCGTACTTGGACAAACTCAAGAAGTTATGGAAGAGACGTTGAAACAATTGCTATCCGATGAGTTTAAAACGATATAATTTAGGATTTGAGCAGAGGGAGCAGGGGAAGCAGGGGAGGATAGAGTTTGCAGTAAAAATTTTAATGATGGCTAGGCTAATTAAGCAGATTTCATTCGTTGGGCGGCGTTGCATCATAACGGGAT
>DLXW01000118.1 GCA_003448685.1 Cyanothece sp. UBA12306 | reverse complement strand
TTCAATCGGGGGAGTAGGTCAAGATTTTGTATTAACGCCAGTTTCGACCCCACAAAAACCAGTGAAGGGGCTTTCCACGTCATTATACTATATAAATCATTATCTAATCCTCTTCAACTACTGATTCTTCAACCACAGGATCTACCTTAGTTTGATCTAATTTTAAAATTAAAACTGCCAAGGGAGGTAAACACAAATCAAGGGAATAAGGCAGGTTATGACAAGACCATTCATCGGTCAATTTTCCTCCTAAATTACCCATATTACTGCCTCCATATTTTCTAGCATCACTATTAAATAACTCGAGATAGAATCCTGGTTCAGGAACGCCAATGCGGTAGTGACTATGGGGTTGGGGGGTAAAATTACAAATTGTAACTACAAAGTCAGTGGGTTTTTTACCGCGTCGAATAAAAGACACCACACTATGTTTATGATCTCCACAATCAATCCATTGAAAACCTTCAGCTTCAAAATCGAGTTCATATAGAGCAGGTTCATTTTTATAGAGAGCATTAAGCTCCGTAAAAAAGAGTTTAAGTTGTTGATGGGGTTCATATTGCAACAGATGCCATTCTAAATCACCCCAAACATTCCATTCACTCCACTGGCCAAATTCCATACTCATAAACATGGTTTTTTTACCAGGATGGGTGAACATATAGGTAAATAAAGTCCGCACATTGGCGTATTTTTGCCATTCATCCCCTGGCATTTTACCGAGCATATTACTTTTACCATGAACCACCTCATCATGGGATAGAGCCAGCATAAAATTCTCATTGTGGTGATATAACATACTGAAGGTGACGTTATTTTGGTGGAATTGACGAAACCAGGGGTCCATACTGAAATAATCTAAAATATCGTGCATCCACCCCATATTCCACTTCAGATTAAATCCTAAACCCCCCACATAAGTCGGCCAAGATACCATAGGCCAATCTGTAGACTCTTCAGCGATCGACAAAGCGCCTGGGAAGTAACTATAAAGCACACTATTCATCTGTCGCAAGAAATCAGCAGCTTCGAGATTTTCCCGTCCCCCATATTCATTGGAGATCCATTCTTCTCGTAGATAATCACGATAAAGCATGGAAGCGACTGCATCAACCCGTATTCCATCAATATGATATTTATCAAACCAAAATAAAACACTAGCCACCAAAAAGTTGCGAACTTCATTGCGGCGATAGTTAAATACTAGAGTACCCCATTCCTTATGTTCTCCTTCACGGGGATCGGCGTATTCATAGAGATAACTACCATCAAAATAAGCTAATCCATGGGCATCTTTCGGGAAATGAGCAGGAACCCAATCTAGAATCACTCCAATGTCATTTTCATGGCACTGATCCACAAAATACATAAAATCTTCGGGAGTTCCATAACGGGAAGTGGGAGCATAATATCCAGTGACTTGATACCCCCAAGAACCATCAAAAGGATGTTCTGTAATGGGCAATAATTCAATATGGGTATAGCCTAACTCTTTAACGTAGGGGATCAACTTTTGTGCCAACTCATAATAGCTCAGGAAACGGGTCCCTGGATTTAATTCTGAAACTTGTACCCCATCGGACTCCCCGTGAAGTAAAGAAGTTATTTCTTCTGAGGAAGCGTGTAACCAAGAACCCAGATGAACTTCATACACCGAAATGGGTTCATTGAGGGGTTTACTGTGGCGACGTTTTTCGAGCCAATTAGCATCATGCCATTGATAAGTTTGCAGATCGGCTACAATTGAAGCAAAGTGGGGGCGAACCTCCTGATAAAAACCATAGGGATCAGATTTTTCATAAATATGTCCTTCCCAGTTTTTGACCTCATATTTGTATTTGGTTCCCATCTCCAAACCAGGAATAAATAATTCCCAAGCATTGTTGAGGCGTTTTTGCATTTGATGCTGACGACCATCCCACTGGTTAAAATCCCCAATAATTGAAACATTACGAGCATTGGGAGCCCATAAGGCAAAATAAACCCCCTTGACTCCATCTACTTCTCTTAAATGAGCGCCTAATTTTTCATAAATACGGTGGTGGTTCCCTTCAGCGAATAGATGTAAATCGAAATCTGTTAAATTAGGAGACTTAAAAGCGTAGGGATCGTAGATAAATCGCTCATTTTCTCCTTCTTTAATCCGTAACTGATAGTTAGTAAGTTCGGGTGTTTCAATAATACATTCAAAAAAATGGGGGTGGTGTACCGATCTCATCTTGTATTCTTGGCGTTCAGTGGGACACCAAACCCAGGCCGATTGAGCATTGGGCAAATAGGCACGCACTACCCATTGTTGGTGGGGATAATCATTATCTAAAGGATGACAGCCTAACACTTCAAAAGGATTATGATGTAGATTGTCAACAATTTTTTTGACTTGCTCAGGGGAAATAGTTGTGGTCATTCAGTTTCTAATCTCAACAAACTCCGAAGGCGAAAATACCAGCTTGGAATCTTATTACTTACTTTACACACTTTTAGCGTTTTCTGGACTCCCCATAAGACTAATCAAGCCTTAATTTTACGTTTTCTCTTAATTGATGACATTATTTAACTTATATTTTAGTTAATTAAATCTGATAACCATTGTTGTACTTTAGAGTGATAGTGATCGCCCTCGGGCAAATTAGCTAAAGAACGACGATAATCTGCGATCGCACAATTCCAATCTCCCCTTAGATGATAAGTGTATCCTCTTTCTGCATAAATTCTTCCTTGAAGAGTTTTACCAAGAATTAGGGCAAAATCAAAGGTTTCTAGGGCTAGATCATACTCTTCTAAATCCCTTAAGGTAATCCCTTTGTTAATCGAAACCTTTTGATTATAGGGGTTTAAATCGAGAGCAGTTTCGTAATCTTTTAATGCGATCATCAAGTAGCCCAACTTAACATAACAATTAGCCCGATTGTTATAAGCTTGATCAAGGTGAGAATTGAGAGCAATGGCTTGATTAAAATCTTCCATCGCTTGCTGATAGTCCCCTTGTTTAAAATACATCAATCCTCGATTGTTATAGTCAATTGCACTTTCGGGATCACGGATAATTAACTGATTGAGTAGGACAATAGCACAGCGATAATCTTCTTGAGTAGCTTTTTTTTTGATGCAAGCACGAAGCTGTTGATTCGAAATTCTGTTTCCCTCGATTAACCAACCCAACTGAAGAGGATGCCGACAACATAGTTTAACTTCAGGGGGTGGAGGCTCAGATTTCGTAGAATCACAACTTTCAAGGGCATTACTGTTCATGATTCGCTCTCTTTGGTTTCTAATACTACTATAGTTAGTAATTCTGACCCTAATAAGTTGAAATGGGTCAATTTTATAATTGTCTTTAAAAGAATATTATAGAAGGCTTCTAAATAGAATACAGTAAGTTGAACCAATATTTCGTAAAATTTTTCTTAAATTTTGAATTGCTACTCACCTCTCAAAAAGCTTAATCTTGTTGTCAGGGAGTTTTGTCAAGAATTAGAATATGCTTTAACGGCTATTTTGGGCAACATTAAAACATAACGATAACCTGACTCCGAAGAACCTTGAACCATAATTTGCCCTCCCTGACTTTCGGTAAGATAGCAACCTAATAATAAACCTAATAAGGCTTGGGAGCTATTTTCCTTGAGATTGGGGTTAACTTGACTATGAATCATGGTTTCTAAGGAAGAAGCTTTTAAAATATAATCGTCCAAATTAGCCTCAAGGGATAATTCTTGCTGTAAGATAGAGGATACTTGAGGCAATTGCTCTTCGCCATGGTTATTAAAGGTACAATAGAGATTAACTTGAGGTAAGCCATCTCCTAGCCAAGGATGGGCAAGCCAGACAGCAATATTTAGGGTTTGACTACGACGGGAAATATGGAGACGAATTTCTCCCCCTGCCTCAGAAGATTGTATCAGACTAATCACCAGATAGTACAATGACTCTCGGACTTTGTCCTTGTCTAAGAGCCAAATTCTTTCCCCTGGTTCGACGGATAAACGAAGAGTTTGTCGTTTTTGCTTAGCTACATCATCAAGATTGTTGAGGACTTGCTGAGCCAGCATTTCTATATTAACGGGATTAAGTTCAAGTTGAGGACTATTATCATTAGCTACCCCTAACTTAAGACTTTCGTAAACCAGAGAACTCATTTGTTGACCACTAGTGTAAATAATTTCCATATATTCTTTTTGTTTATTGCTCAAAGAGCCAAATACTTCTGAGCGCAAAATACTAGACATTCCAATAATTGAGGTGAGGGGTGCTTGGAATTCTTCAACTAATTGTCTGACAAACTTAAGTTTAATACTATTAATAGTTTTGCTTAAAGTAACCAAAGATGGGTCATCATTAGGGGCATTTTCAGTAATATTATCATTAGGTGTATAGTCAGTCGATTTTTTGCCCAAACTGAGCGATTCTTCTGGAGGTAGGGCAGCATTTTTCAGGAGATAATTCCGTTCAAATTCCCGCAAACACCACCGCGCTGTTAGGGTTAAAAATTCTACGTCTCTATGGGTAAACTGGTGGGGTACTAAATCCATCACAGCGATCGCTCCGATACATTGTCCCTCAGCAGTCATCAAAGGTGAACCCAAAAAAGCCCGAATCCCATAATGTTGTACTAGGATACTGTTGACAAATGGTGATTCACAGAGGGTGTCATGGATGATTACAGGTTGCTCACTATCAACCACGTAGGTACTGAAAGCTTCTTGCCGAGAAATGCGTCGAGATGATGCCAATTGATTCATTAAACCTAATTTTGACAAACCAACTGCTGCTTTTAGCCACAGATTTTCTTGCACCATCAGTCCTAAAATACAGATAGGGGTTTCTAGAAAACTCGCAGCGGTTTGGGTTGCTTCGTCAAAGACAGGAATAGTTTCGGGTTCTAGTAATCCTAACTTTTTCAAAGTTTCGACACGCTTTTGTTCTCTGATGGCTGGGGATACGCCATTTAAACGACAAAAGAGACGATTACTTAGATTTGACATAGTGCCATTCACCTTTAAATCTACTGCTTTGACTTGGATCATTTCATTAATTCTCTACTGTTGAAATTTTGCAGTTTCCCCAAGGTCAAACATCTTTAATGTTTGCTGCCATAGGTTAACTACTGAGTCGCTTATTTCTAAAGTTCCCCATAATTCCTAAGAAACAACATATTAGTCAAAATTTTTCTTTAATTTTTGATTTCTCAGTATAAATACGGTTTTTGAATCTCCATAATATGGACGGGAATTAGTTGAGAAATTTATTAATTAATCTTGGTCTTTTTCAAACCATATCTGAAGATAATCACTATTAATAGCTGAAATATTTTTATCTATTTTTAATTATTTATAGGATATTTATCCTAGAAATAAAATCGGTTAAAGTCGTCAAAGATACTGTTGAAATTTTTCATTACCTTTTACACTTAACCAGAGTTAAAGTTTTTCATATTAGCCATTTTCTCAATAAAGTGTTACACTCTAACCGCTTATTATCTACAACTCCTTAAAATGTCTTTGTTCCCAATGTGATATCGTTTATGCAGGAACCCTATCTCATCAAGAAAATATTGCCTTGGTCAAGCTAACGGGACTACCGGCTAAACGTTGGAGTGTTAATACCCTCAAAGAACGAGATCTTTCCATCTATCAAAGCTGTGTGTTGGTCGATAGTCAAGGAAATACCAGTCAATTAATGCCTTTGGTCAAACAGGCGAGAATTCCCATCGTAGTTGTTATTGATCACCATAGCAAACAGGGAGATATTAAAGCGGAGTTTTTGGATTTACGCCCCCAAATTAGGGCAACAGCGACCATTATTACCCAATACCTTCAAGCAGGACTCCTGGATTTTAATGGTAGTAACAATGTCCACGTTAAATGTGCCACTGCTTTGATGCACGGTATTCGTTCAGATACTAATAATTTACTCCAAGCCCAAGAACAAGATTTACTCGCAGCGGCTTATTTATCTAGGATCTATGATGCTCAATTACTCAATGCCGTGTTACAATCAGCGCGATCGCGTCGGGTGATGGATATTATCGAAAGATCCCTAAAAAATCGTCAGATTCAAAACAATTTCTCTATTTCTGGGGTGGGTTATCTAAGGTATGAAGATCGAGATGCTATCCCCCAAGCGGCAGACTTTTTAGTAACAGAAGAAAATATCCATACAGCCGTTGTTTATGGGATCATCCACGATCAAAATAACGATCTCGAATTTGTGATAGGTTCTCTGAGAACTAATAAATTAACTCTCGATCCCGATGAATTTCTCAAAGAAGCTTTAGGGAAGGATAGTCAAGGGCGTTACTATGGGGGAGGTAGGGAAATGGCCGGAGGTTTTGAAATTCCCATCGGTTTCCTGGGAGGAACTAACGATAATACTGAATATACTAAGCTCAAATGGGAAGTCTTTGACGCTCAAATCAAGCAAAAACTCCTCAAACTGGTTAACCCTGAAGATAAGGTTATTCATGCTTAGTTCAATAGTTTTCCCCTGGATTGATCTTAGCTTAAAGGGATTTTGTTTTTGAAAGAGTGAATCAGTTTTTAAAAACTAACTTGAGTTTTTAAAAACTTCTATATGGTTTCAAGATTGATTAACTCAAAGGCCCTAAATACTTGCGTAAATAGGGAGAAAAGACTTCATAAATTAGGGTTAGAGGTTTGCGATCGTGCCAAAATAAATAATGTCTTCCCCAAAAAGGCCCTTTTTCTTGAAAAGCGTCTTCTAATGCAGCAGAATTACCAAAATAAATCCCTTGAATATCGCGGTATAATTCTGTATGTAACCGTGATAGACTGTCCCAGATCGGAAGAGAACGATTTTGTAGATACTCATCCACATGATTAGCATCCCACCAAGAGGTGGCATAAGCAAGTCTTTGACCTGATGCTGTTCTTAACCAAACCTGTCGTCTTAAACGAGGTTCAGAGATACTTTGAATTTGCTGGGGGGCCCCATCTTCATCCTCACCAATGGGGGACATATCAATAAGATCAACTTCTGTTTTTTCCGTGGTTAGTAGTTGTAAATGGCGCGTCGGTGAACCATCCCCTAATAATAAAATTTGCCAAGCAGGGGATAATTGATCATGGGGAAGTCCTTGCTTAACTATGTCTTCCCCACCCTCCCAGATTAGATCTAGGGTGTGCCAGGAATGGGCTAAAGTTGTACTGTGATGAGATTTCAACGTTGCTACCACGGTTTTTAATAAAACTTCATAATCCTTAATCTCATGATAACAAAACTCCACCATTTAGGATCTAATGTTTGGATTTATTGCCTTAAATAAACCATCGGGTATCACCTCCCATGATTGTGTGGCCAGGGTAAGAAAGATTCTCAAGTTAAAAAAAGTTGGCCATGGGGGAACCTTAGATCCCTTAGCAACAGGGGTTTTACCCATTGCTGTGGGGTCAGCAACCCGTCTTTTGGCATTTTTACCAGAAAAAAAAGCTTATCGCGCTAAAATCCGCTTAGGGGTACAAACTACCACAGATGATCTTGAGGGGGAAGTGATTAGTTCCCAAGTTGCACCTAATTTAACCTTAGAACAGGTTGAACCCCTATTAAGACAATTTATTGGGACAATTCCACAAATTCCTCCGATGTATAGTGCCATCCAAAAAGACGGCCAAAGGTTGTATGATTTGGCAAGAAAGGGAGAAAATGTTGATGTTCCGACAAGGAATGTCAGAATTGACGAAATTAAGGTTATTAATTGGTATTCTGGAGACTTTCCTGAGTTAGAAATTGATATTTTTTGTGGTGCGGGAACTTATATTAGGGCGATCGCTCGTGATTTAGGAGCTATGCTTAATTTAGGTGGTACTCTAGCTAGTTTAATTCGTACTGAAAGTTGTGGCATGAAGCTATCAGATAGTATTACTTTAGAACAATTGAAACTAGAGATTGAACAGGGTACTTTTTCTTTAATTTCTCCTGATCTTACTTTACAACATTTGCCTCAAATTACTTTATCAGAAACGGATACTAAGCGGTGGTTTCATGGACAAAGAATTGCTCAAGATTTATCTTTGTTGACGGGTTCTGATTTCGTTAGAGTGCATCAAGAAGGGGGAAATTTGATCGGAATAGGTAAACTGACTAAAACTCAGACTTATCAGGTTTTGAGTCCTAAAATCGTTTTAGCATGACAGGTTAAGTATAACCTGTTATACTGAATTAAAAAAGCTGTAAAAAATCGATTAAACTCTAATATAATACGAGTGATTTTAGTTTTATGATTTATCTAATTGTTGTTAGTCTACTATTAGTTTTAATTACATTGTATGTCTGGTCAAATGTAAAGGTTAATAATGTTGAAGATAGTTTAGCTAATTTATTAGAACTCTATCAACAAAATACGGATTTTGAAACAGATGATGGTGTTAGCGGAATATATTATTTGAATGATGTGCCTGGACAAGCAGAAATATTTCAATATCTGATCCTAAATAAAAAAATTTATTACGATCAAGGTATTGCTGCTTTGACATTATCAAAATGGTATGGCTGGTGGCTGCTTTATTATTGGACATTTAATAATTCTTTTTTAACTTGTGAAAAATCTGATCAGTTAAATGTCTGGAAATTATTCAACAGTAATGTAGATCTAGAAACTCCAGAATATATTAAAAAAGAAACTGACGGCAGTTATGGTCGCTACAATAACTTAGAAAATCCTAAAATTTATACTCCTATTAGAATGTACGATGCTTGTGGCAATGCTTTAGAAGGTTTAGAAGAAGTATACAATCAACTAAAACTACGTAAAATTTCAAAATTATATACTATTAAAAAATCCAAATGAGGTATCAGCAATAAAAATTATTAATCCCTTGATTGAGAGCAAGTGTCTAGGTTTTTTTTCAGTTTTTATTCAAACTCAACAATGGGGGTAGAATTTTGACTTAACTGGGGAACAAAAGACCAATCAGACAAGTCTGTAACTTCGACAAATTCCACTTTTTTCTACTTAACTCAAGGACAAAATTTTCTATTTTTGGGACTGACATCTCCTATTGAGTAGAGCTAGGATAGAAATAGAGTGAGGGGTGAAAAATACCCTGTTTACTGCAAGAGTCGCAAGGAGACTAATTATGTCGAAATTGAATTATAGTAAATCTGGGATTTATACAGCGATCGCGATATTGATGGGAATAACAGGAGTAGCTCCTATATATTCTCTTAAACCTGCTGCGGCTCAATTGTTACCACCTGAAACTAACCCCAGACGCATTTCTAATAATATCGTTATTCCCTCTGGAACTCGAATTCCCCTCAGACATTCAAACGCAGAAAAAATTCTAGTCACCAATGAAGAAAGTTTAGCTGTCACCCTAGAAACAGCAGCTAATATCAAAAACAGCTACGGAGATATCTTAGTTCCCGCAGGTAGTAAAGTGGTAGGTCAAATTCAGCCAGCTAATGGAGGAGCGCAATTTGTTGCTCAAGAAATTATGATTAATGAACAAGCTTATCCCCTTTATGCCAGTTCTAACGTAGTAACAAGCACTGAAACCATTAATGAAGGAGCGAGTGTAGAAGAAATTTTAGGGGGAACCTTAGCCGGTTCTGCTGCTGCTGCTATTATTGCAGGAACAACAGGCGATCGCCGCATTGATGCCTTAGAAGTTTTGGCTGGTGCTGCGGTAGGAACTCTAGCTGGTTGGGGTTTACCCGAAGCGGGAATTATAGGAGGAGGTGAAACCGAAGTTATTTCTATCGATCCTAACCAAGACTTGACTATTACCTTGCAATCAAATCTCACTTTGCGCTCAAATAATTTAAGCAACAGACAATGGTAATTTTGTTTGGAGTCAGGGAATTATAGCAGAAGGCAGGTGGCTCCGAGGCTATGTCAACTCTTAACTCCCCACACCTAATCTTTCAGCCGCACTAGCTAATTCTGAGGCAACACAGTCAGAATAGGGTTTAATCAGCCACCAAATCAACGGAGATAACCATCCCCGTAAAGTTACAGAATAGGAAATATAAGAGCCACAAAGAGTTGATTCTACCTGATAAGTAATTTTTTGTTCCATCCCTGGAATAGCCAAAACCCGTAAACTTAATAATTCTCCTGGCCTAACATTTTCAACAAACACACGAATGGGAATAGGAGTTAGACGAGTCACCACCTGATAAATTAAACCAGGTTTCGCTATCAGTCCCAAGGGAACATTCGCTTGAGAAAACAGAGGATGCCAAGATACATCAGCTAAATTAATTAATTTTTGCCAAAGAACATCTACAGGAGCTCTACTTACTACACGATACCTTTTGTAGAGGGAAAAGGCGCACCAGAGCTTACCTTTAGTGGCCATTAATTTACAAGAAAAATTTAGGATCACAATGATACCCCTCTACAACAAAGATCTAGCTAATCCGTTTGACTAAGGGAATTCGAGCAATTTGTCTAGATGAACTAGGAGTTGAAGTCTCCATACGTTGAAAAGCATAGATTCTAATAGAAGATTGTACCCCAGATATATCGGGTTAAAACCCCTGTTCGCTCCACTAACAGCCGTTAAAAAGTCCATCCATTTTATCATATTCACAGTATTAAAAAATACCTTGCAGTTTCTTGCGGCCAAAATCTGAAGATTCAATTAGTGGGATTGATTTTTGTCCCCTTGTCGGTTTAAATCAATATATAACTGTATGTGCATAAGGTTGATATGAAGCGAACAAATAACCGAGCCATGGAAATTCAGCAACTTACGGGACTCAAACCCAGACACTTTGCTGATTTAGTTAGAGCAGCACAATTAATCTTTGATCCAACTGGAGGTGTTGCTGGACTTAAATTAGAAGTTGACTGGTCTTACTTTGGTATCTCAGATAGTGTTGCCGGAAATTTAGAAAAATTAGGGCAAAAGTATCAATATTCTTCCCCCCATGTTCCCATTGATCTCATTTGGGAGCAATTAATTCCAGAAACTCGCAGTTGGTTCATCGAAAGCAAAGAAAGTTTATGGCAAATTGAAGAAGCTTTCCCTGCTCGTGATGAAGACTAAAAAGACTCCATCACTTTGGACAAAATGTATAATCGATGACAATACTTAATTCGGTGGGTTAAGGTACAGAGCAAAACTTCTTGATTTTTCCCATAAGTCAACCCTGTACCTAACTCACCTTAATCGATTTGTATGACTAAAGTATTGCTTGATAAAAATGCTAGAATCCAAGTCCAGTAGGATGGGTTAGACGACGATAATCTTTGTTAGGACTTGAATTTAAAAATCTGTCGTAACCCATCATTTTAGGGCTACTAAAAAACATAAATTTTTCTTCTCACCAACAAGCTAATTAAGTTATCATGGTATTAAAAGAAAGCTATTGTTATCTTACCCTTATTTTTCCAGCGACTAATCCCTCAAACCTTATTTAATCAAAAAACAAGGCTGATTTCTAGTCAACGAGTCGCACTACAGGTTACAAGTCTGTACGCGAGAAAAGAGACCCCACCACCCACAACCCCAAAAAACTTACCCATGTAGAACCCGTAGAACCCGGTAGCACGCAACGCAACAAATGGAACAAATGTACCGGAATCGGAAATCTACAAATCGGAAGGTGTCCTACGGGTGTAGTGTCTCGTAATTTAAAGGTGAGATTACTATAATTCATATAGTTTCCTCCTTTTCTCCAACCTACGAGATCGCAGAACTTGTACCAGATTTCTTGATTATAGTCTTTTGTGCCTCCAAGTTCATCAATGTAGATTTTTTTCTGAACGCTAAAGCCAAATTTACCGTTGCTGTATTTAACCCAAAGCTGATCGATGGTGCGTAGGTCTTCACAGGGGAAGTTATCGATATCA
>DLXW01000217.1:15408-21652 GCA_003448685.1 Cyanothece sp. UBA12306 | reverse complement strand
TTGGAGTCGGTTCTGGTGTTGGGGTTGGGGTTGAATTCGCCGATGTTTCTGAAGATTGTATCAGCTGACAACTGCTTAGAAATTGTTGTAAATTGTCTTGATCAGAACCGGAACTTTCCCTAGCTTGTTGAGCTTTTTGAGCGAAATTAACCTCTCCAATGTAATTCAGCCAATTTTCAAAATCCCCTTGCTGCAAATAATACATTGCCATTTGCGGAAACGTTTGGCAGATTGTAAGTAATTCTTCTATATTATTAGCCTGTTGACCATCACTAAATCTAAATGGCTCTTTCATTGTCCTTATTTCCAAGCGAAAAAAAACTTCCTTCAGATTTTAACAGCCAAGCTCAGCAAAAACTCAGATTTTCATCACTGAGCATTTATCTTACCATCAGACAATAAAATTAACTTTAGATTAAATCTCCTCGTTGCATCCATGAAACCCTTAAGTCGTTTAACCTGTACTATCGATAATTTGAGAGATAATCTTGATCCTAATTCCTTGCGCTTTCGACTAACTATCGGTATTGCAGCAGTTTCTATTTTCAGTCTAACAGGGGTTGTCACTTGGATTAGTTGGCGAATGCAAAATATTCTGATTGTCACCCATAAACAGAATATTCGCTACATTGTTGACCGTTTTCCTAGGGATGTGGAAATCTATAGTGATATGGTATCTATGGAAACAGGGTTACAGAAAGCCATAGATCACTTAAGCAGCAATCGTACCCTATTATGGGTCAAAAACCCTCAAGGAGTAATTTCAGCCCAGTCAATGCCCCTAAAAATGGGTACTCAAGGGACAAAATTAGTCTCGCTGACAGGTATTCCCCCCAAACCGGAATTGCAGTCACTCAATGGACGTTATTGGTTAATGTGTTCAACTCCTTTAATTGTTAAAGGAATGAATTTAGGTCAAATTTATATGGCCCAAGATATTACCAGCGAGCAAACTATGTTACTAAGTTTGATGAAAAGTTTAGGTTTAGCGAGTTTAATTGCTATTACCATAATGACTTTGGCTATTGCTTGGTATATTAAGCGATCGCTACAACCTTTACAACGAATTAGTCAAGTTACTGCTAACATTTCGGTTGAGCAGTTGGGAGAGGCACAAATTCAATTAGAAAATGCTCCGAGTGAAGTTAAAGAATTAGCCCAAACTTTTGATAAAATGTTGTTTCGCCTCTCTCAAGCTTGGGAAGAGCAACGCCAATTAGTCAGCAATGTTTCCCATGAATTAAGAACTCCTTTAACAGTAGTTTCTGGCTATTTACAAAGTACCCTAAGGCGGGGTAGTAATTTAAGTTCTGTACAGCGAGAAGCTCTAGAAATTGCCGCGTCTGAAGCTGATCGCACTACTCAATTATTACACGATCTATTAGATTTGGCTCGTGCTGATAGTGGCAGAATGTACTTTCATTTAGAACCTATTATTTTAAATGATTTACTTGCAGAAATATCAGGGATGACAAGTCAATATACAGATCATAATATTCAATTTGATATTCCCTCTCCTCCTTTGTCGGTTAAAGCTGATAGTAACCGTCTTAAACAAGTTATCTTAAATTTAATCGATAATGGGGTTAAATATTCTGCATCTAATTCATTAATTACAATAAAACTTGAAGAAGATCAAGACAAAGTTAGATTGCAGGTATGTGATCAAGGAATTGGTATTCCTTTACCCGATCAAACCCGCATTTTTGAGAGATTTTATCGAGTAGATGAGGCAAGAAGTCGCACTACAGGGGGAACTGGACTGGGACTTTCTATTGTTAAAACCTTAGTAGAAGGAATGGGAGGAAGCATTAGAGTCACTTCCCAAGTGGGTAAGGGGACTACCTTTACTGTCACTTTACCTAAAAATTAGATTTTTCCCCAATTTTAATCTAATAGCCAACTACATTTTGATTAAATTATTTACCTATTGTGAAAATGTCTTATTCAAAGGTCTAGCAACTATAATACCGGCAGCATTTTTAACATTTTGAGCATAGGTTTGTAAATCCTGAGCAATGGTAACTTGTCCCGCAGGTGAAGCGTGAATAAATCCAATATTTTCCTCTTTAGTTCGATAAACTAGACCTGTATGGGTCACATCTAAACCTGAAATATCCGTAGCGATCGCTATTATATCCCCTGGTTGAAGTTTTTCATAAATTGCCTTAATTTGACTATGGGGAATATAATAAATATCTAATTGATTCAATTGCTTTTCTCTTTGAAGAATACATTGATAATTGGCTTCATTATTAACTAATTTTGGATATAATTTTCGATTTGTAGTCATAAAATTAAGTTTTTTAGCAAATTTCACCCCTCCTAACTCATCTGTAATATTTTGAACGTTACCTCGCTTTTCGTTATCATTAATCCAGTCCGAAAAATAATGTAAGCGACTACAATAATCATTTATTTCTCCATTGGCATAACGTACATTTTGGATGTTGTTGACAAAAGTTTCGTATTGATAATCTTGAGCAGCAATATTACGAGAAATTCCTAATACAGTTTCCACGAATAGAACACAATCAAATTGTTTTAAAGAAATAAAAAGTTTTTCTTGTTCCGATTTATCGAGTAAACCTGCTTGATAGACTGCACCTAAAAATTGTCGAGAAACTTCTTGCAAAACTTCTCCCATTGTCAATGAGGATAAATCGTTATTGATGACAGTTTGAATAATTTGCTCAAATCTTAGTTTATTTTGATTTTGTTGTTCAATATCATCACCAGAAGATTGAATAATCTGATTTTTGGATTTAGAGTTATTTTTTTTTTTATTCTCAGTCAAATTAATTTGCTTATTAAAATGTATCTGTTTGCTAAAATTCCCCTGATACTGTTCTAAAATCAAGGCAGGCTGCGGAAAAATTATCATAACTACAGGAATAGTAAATGATAACAGAATTTGATTCATAAAAATCCTTCAAAACAAAATCAGCAATAAATAAACCAATTAAAGTATATCTAACTAAACAGAGAAACGCTATAAATGGGCTGGGCTTATTCCCCCAGAAAAAATAAGTAAATTCCCCCTATGCAGTTTGATAAAAAAATTGATAGACTCGTAGAGTAATAGGATAAATCGTTCATCCCGCCTCTTGGTCGGACGGAAGTAAGGAGTTTTAAAAGCTTCTGAAGGAACGCGCCTCATTCGATAACCCAACGAATTTGAAGGAGGCGATTATGAAGTCCCATTCTCATGGTATGCAATCTCATAACAATGTTCCCTCTATTGCGGAGCAATCTCGTTTTCTGGTGAGTAAAAACCGCCAAAAACAACAAAATCGTCAGCTTTCGATGCTACATCGTCTTGCATCAGAGGTTGGCTCTGAAATTTAATTCTGTTGGAAAACTTGCTAAAAAAGAGAAGGAAGATTGATTATGAACAACAACAATATCTCAGATGTCACTCAAATTCATCGTGCTAATAAGTTACGCACTTTGGATCATCGTTTAGAAGTAGCGAGAAGTCGAGGAGAAATTCGTCTCATTGAACTACTCGAAGCTGAAAAACGTTACTACAACAGTTAAACCAACTACTTAATGATTTTAAGGGAAAGGCTATATAAGTCTTTCTCTTAATCATTTTTTAATGGAAATTAACCAAAAGAATGATTTATTGTAATTTTTATAAAATAAGCTTGATACAATAGCTTATATTAAATTTGATGAGTGAGTTTCCTGCTTCGAGAATTAAATCGGTCTGTACCCCTTTTTCTCTAAGGCTTTCATTGTTTTTCAGCAAACCCTAAATACTAAAATCAATCATGACATATCCTGATCTGACAAATGCCATGAATAGAATGGCTCGCCTCAAACAGAAAAAGATGAAGAAGAACCTACGAAGAAAAGAACTTAAAGAAGCTTTAGAGTTGAGTCTTAAGGCTATTGATGAACTCTTATTTGAGGTACCAAACACAGAAGATTTTTTAAAGTGAATAAGTTGGGGAAGCGATCACAGTGAGATAGTGACTAATCTAAAGAAATTTCAAAATTTATTTATAGAGATGGAACAAGAATTGTTCTTTCAGGAGGATCTTAAACCAAGTAGCCAAGAAATTCTGTTGAGGCAAATTCGTGATATTAGAAACTATCAAGTTAAATCAACGAGTACATTTTTACTTCCTGATGCTAAAAAACTAAAAAGTAGTATCGAAGAAATCAAAACATTTGTTACTTCTTTGCTTGAACTACTTCTTGAAGAGGATGATGATGAATTTTCCAAGAAGAGGAGTGTAGAAAAACAGTTTAAAAAAGTATTGTACTTGGTTTCTGGAGTAACTATCATTGCTTTCGACACATCTATTGCTACAACTCAACCAATTGTTTCTGCAATCTCAGTAACGTTTGGAGGAAACATTATTAGCAAACATCTTTAACAGGGAATAAGAAACAGGGAATCGATAGTAGTCAAAAGAATCCGTTTTAAATCGGTTCCCTGGGTTTAATCTCTGATTATTCTCCCGTGACTGATAATTGATCAACCCAAACACGAGGACAAACGCCCCTAGGAGTAACTTCTGGTTCAGATTCAAGATAAATAATTGACTGTAATAAGTCGAGATAATCTCCTGCAACCGTAGCAGCATCAATACTGGTTAATTCACCTTGATTGACTAACCAACCATCAAAGGGTAAAGAAAATGAACCTTGCAGCGCATTAACACCAGCATGAAGAGCCTGTAAACTATCAATTAAAATAACATTTTCTGCGTCATCTAAACTTAAAGGTTGGGCTGTTTCTTCTGAGGCGAAAACATGATAAAAATGGGAACCTACTGTTACCTTAGCCCCAATATTAGCGTTTCCTGTTGGCTGAGCATTCATCCTTTTAGCGGTTCCCGTACTGTGCAATAAACCCTGGAGAATACCATTAGTAATTAATTCAATACGACGGGTGGGAGTTCCTTCATCATCAAAGGTTTCTACTCCTACATTATCCTGGTGGAGAGCATCATCACAAAGACAAAGAAGAGGGGAGGCAATTTGAGTTCCTAAAGAGTCAGCATTAGAAAGACTTTGTTTATCTAAAATATTCTGAGCATTGAATATATTAGAAAAGGCACTAATTAAACTTAAAAATGCTTTAGGAGAAAAAACAACTCGATATTTTCCTGATGGAATACTTTGGTAATTAATATGACTAATGGTTTTTGATGTGACTTCTTGTAAACAGCCATCAATGTCTAAATCTGATAAACTAGAACTAATTTTGATGGAACTGGCACCTCGTGGTTTTTTTCCTTCTTCTTCGGTGCGACTGTAAAGGTAAATTGAGGCATAGGAACGGGCTTCTTGGCGCATGGCTCCTTCACTGTTAAGATAAAATCGGGCAATGTCTTCTTGAGATAAACCATTGTAAGGAACACCTGTAATAGCCGGATGAGCTTCTAAAAGAGTTTTTTCTGCTTGAATTAAGGTGTCGAGAAGCAGGGGAACGGGTGCTGGTTCAACTAGGCTATCTGATGAATTGGCAATGGGTTCTTTAGCCTCAGGGCTGAATTGGGCAAGATTATCTTTATTCCCAAAAAAACTGGCTTCTTGGGCTGTTTTTAGGGCTAATTTAATACCTTGATCATCTAAGTCTGTGGTGGTGGTTACACCAACTATTTGCTGTTCATTCCAAACCCGAACAATAACACTCGAACGGTTAGACGCTTGAACTTGTTTTGCTTCTCCCCTATCAACTTCAACGCTGGTTTCATCAATAGATGATCCATAAATATCATATTGACCAATTCCCAATTCTTTAGCACTCGATTGGGCATAATCTGCAATTTTTTGAGTATTAAACATAGAGAGATATCAAGTATTGATGATCAGTGATCTGATGATTGATTTGATTAGTATTTAATTATAGCATCTATAACTTTTATCTACCATGATCAGCGATCGCAATCCACCGCCAAGTAATCGTCAGTTGTTGATACTTTTAGGTATTTTTTTGAGTTTTATTGCTTTAATTATCTTTTCTTTATCGATTATTCTAGATTGGGCAATTACTCAAATTCCTATTAGTGTAGAACAAAAATTAGGTGCATTAATTGTCCCTTTTTATAAAGAGCAAGCGAAATCTTCTTCTGAACAAGATAGTTTAAATCGTCTTTTAGATCGTTTAGAAGCTAATTTAGACAATAAATTAGCTGAAAAAAGAGACTACCAAATTTTATATATTCCTGAAGCAACAGTTAATGCTTTGGCAATTCCTGGGGAGCAAATAATTATTTTTGAAGGT
>DLXW01000217.1:13517-15290 GCA_003448685.1 Cyanothece sp. UBA12306 | reverse complement strand
CAAATAATTATTTTTGAAGGTTTAGTCAAAGCTGTTAAATCAGAAAATGAATTGATGATGATTTTAGGGCATGAATTAGGGCATTTTACCCATCGGGATCATCTCAAAAGTTTAGGGAGAACTTTAATGATTAAAATGATTATTGCTTCAATTTTTGGTGATAGCCGAACACTTGCTAATAGCGCAGCGATAGCTATTGAAACCATTAGTAATAGTCGCTACTCTCAATCTCAAGAATATCAAGCTGATGAGTTTGGTTTAATGTTACTTAATAAAACCTATGGTCATGTTGCGGGGGCAACGGATTTCTTTACCCGTCTTAGTCAAAAAGAACACAGTAATTGGGATTTTCTTTCTACCCATCCTGCCTCCCAAAGACGAGTTAAAAAGCTAGAACAGTTAATCAAACAAAATCAATATCAATTAGGCAAAAAATTACCTTTATTATTGTAAAAAATATTTTTCTTTCTTGAAAATGCAAAAAGAGTCAAAACTTGTTAGACTAAGATAGATTGCCCGTTTTGTAACTATCTGGCTGACGATACGCACCCTATGGTTCATGTCAAGCGCATTGAACTTTCTCACTTCAAATCTTTCGGGGGGACTACTTCTATTCCTTTCCTGGACGGTTTTACTGTGGTTTCAGGTCCCAATGGTTCGGGTAAGTCTAATATTCTTGATGCGTTATTATTTTGTTTGGGACTAGCCACTTCTAAAGGGATGCGTGCTGAACGCCTACCAGATTTAGTTAATCATAATCACAGCAATAACCACAAGACGAAAGAAGCAAGTGTTTCTGTCACCTTTGATGTCTCTGACTTGGAAGACTTAGAAGACTTTAGTCGCAATAGTCCTCGAGTAACTCAAGTAGCAGTTGTTGATGATCATCGTAATAATGGCCATAGTTCCGAAAATATCCCAGTCAACCAAGAAGAAACCCCCATCAAGGGAAAACATTTGGTAAGTAACAGTGAATGGACGGTAACACGAAGGTTACGGGTGACAAAGGGTGGGAGTTATTCATCAAATTACTATATCAATGGCGAGTCTTGTAATGTTAGTCAACTCCACGAACAATTAAACCGTCTACGCATCTATCCTGAAGGTTACAATGTGGTGTTACAAGGGGATGTTACCCGCATTATCTCTATGAACTCCAAGGAAAGACGGAATATTATTGATGAACTAGCAGGAGTTGCCGAATTTGACCGCAAAATTGACAAGACGAAAGAAACCCTCAAAGAAGTTAAAGAGAGTGAGGAAAGGTGTGAAATCATTCAAACAGAATTAAAGAGATCCCTAGAAAGGTTAGCTACTGATCGGATCAAAGCAGAAAAATATCAAAAATTAAAACTCCAAATTGCCCAAAAGCAACAATGGGAATTAGTATTAGTTTGGCGATCTTTACAACAGCAAGTATCGACTCTCAAGTCCAAAATTATTACGGGAGAACAAGAAGCAACCCAACTCAAAGAACAGTTAACTAACCTCACCCAACAAATTAATCAAACTAGCAACCAACTCGAACAACTCAACCTTCAAGTTAAAGCATTGGGAGAAGATGAACAATTGACTGTTGCATCTAAATTAGCAACCCAAAAAGCACAACGAAATCAATTAGAACAACGTCAACAAGAATTAATTACCCTCAAACAACAGCAACAACAGTCCTTAGAAACAAGGAAAAAGGCGATCGCACAATTTGAAGATAATTTAAACCAACTGACTCAAGAAACTATTGAACTAGAAAACAATACCATACCCTTTTTAATT
>DLXW01000217.1:0-13337 GCA_003448685.1 Cyanothece sp. UBA12306 | reverse complement strand
TACCATACCCTTTTTAATTCAACAACGCGATCGCACTCATCAAACCTTAGAAATGGCGAGAACTCAAGCAAATGCTATTGCTGAAGCATCCGACGCTTGGGTTCAAGAACAAAGTAATCTTAGTCGAAAAATTGCAACTATTCAAGATACCCTCAACCCCCAAAAAACCCAACAAGCAAAACTCAATGAACGTCGTCAACAATTAGACAAAACCATTGAAAGTGAAACCCAACAATTACAGGAGATAGAACAAGAACTCAATAGTCAACAAGTTCAATTGAATACTTTATCCAATCAAACGACAAAATCTACATCCGAAATACAAACCCTTGCCCAAAAATTAGCAGCAACCGAACAAGCTAATAGTGTGTTACAAGAAACCCAAGACCGTCTAATTAAAGAACATCGTGAAAAACAACGCCAACTCGATCGTTTAGAAGCTTCCCAACAAGCACAACAAGAGGCCCAAGGAACCTATGCTAGTCAACTTATTTTAACATCCGATCTCCCTGGGGTGTGCGGGTTAGTTGCCCAACTCGGACAAGTTAATCCTCGCTATCAATTAGCCTTAGAAATTGCTGCCGGATCTAGATTAACTTATATTGTAGTAGAAGATGATAGCATAGCCGCCGCAGGAATCGAATTATTAAAAAAAGCTAAAGCTGGCAGAGCAACCTTTTTACCTTTAACCAAAATCCGACCCCCAAGAATCCAAGATAACCCCCTATTACGTCAGTCTAAAGGTTTTGTTGATCTCGCGGTTAATTTAGTATTATGCAAACCCGAACAATCCCAAATTTTTGCCTATGTTTTTGGTAATACTGTTGTGTTTGAAACCCTTAATGATGCTCGTTCACACCTAGGAAAACAACGGATTGTCACCTTAGAAGGAGACATCCTCGAAACCAGTGGGGTAATGACAGGAGGAAGCAAGCCAAAAAGGTCAAATATTCGTTTGGGAACCGTTACTAGAGGAGACTCTAGCGAACTCAAAGCTATTAGAAAACGCATCGAAGATTTAGAAAATTTACTATCTCGAAATGAAGAAAAATTAGCAGAAAAATATGTAGAAATTAAGGAACTTTCACGGAAATTAACCGAATCTCGTCAAGGGGAAAGGGAACAACAATTAACCCGTCAACAATTAGACAAAGAAATTAAGCGTTTAAACGAACAAAAAGACAAGTTAAGTTTACAATTAGCAACCCGTCGACAAGAATTAGAAATAGTCGTCAGTCAACTCAGAATTTTAGAAACAGAAATTCCCGTATTAGAAAGTAAATTAAAGACAGAACAGCAACGCTTAGAAGAGTTGGAACAGTCGCAAACTAATAGCGAATGGCAAGAAATTCAAAACCTAATTAAGACTCAAGAAAGTCATTTACAACAAAGAGAAAGTGAACTAAGAAAAGACGAAGAAAAATTAAAATATCTGCAAAATCAATCTCAACGTTTTAGAGAAAAAATCAGCGAAGAAAAGCAACGGATAGAAACAGATAAAAGTCAAGAAGTAAATCTTAAAAAAGAGCAGTCAGAAATCACCGATAAATTAGCTCAAATCAAGGAAAAAGTTCAAGAATACGAAGCATTATTAGAGGAACTAAATGTCAAACTAGGAGAAACCAAAAAAGAACGCGATCGCCAAGAGCAAAATCTATATTCTTTACAAAAAAATCAGCAACAAAAAACCTGGCAATTAGAGAAATTAGAAACCACTCAACAAGAAAGAAAAGAAACTTTAATCAATTTAGAAAAAGAATTAGAAACTAAACAAAGTGAACTACCTGAACCCTTGCCAGAAGTACCTTTACTAGCTGAAATTGATCTAAAAACTACAGATTTAACTACCCATATTGAACAATTGCAACAGGAAATTCGTAAAGGGCAAAAACGCTTAGAAAATATGGAACCAGTAAATATGTTAGCCTTAGAAGAACATCAAAAAACCGAAGAAAGACTCAATGAATTAACCCAAAAATTAAAGACATTAGAATCAGAAAGAACTGAATTGTTGTTACGAATAGAAAACTTTACTACTCTAAGATTTCGGTCATTTAAAGAAGCTTTTGATGCAGTTAATGAGAACTTTAAGACTATTTTTGCCACCCTATCTGATGGAGATGGATACCTTCAATTAGAGAACGCAGAAAACCCCTTTGAAGGAGGTTTAAATTTAGTTGCTCATCCCAAAGGAAAACCAGTTCAAAGGTTAAGTTCCATGTCAGGAGGAGAAAAATCTTTAACCGCTTTAAGCTTTATTTTCTCCTTGCAAAGATACCGTCCTTCTCCCTTTTATGCCTTTGATGAAGTAGATATGTTTTTAGATGGTGCTAATGTAGAAAGACTCTCGAAAATGATCCAAAAACAGGCACAACAAGCCCAATTTATCGTGGTTAGTTTACGTCGTCCCATGATTGAAGCTTCCCAAAGAACTATCGGAGTAACTCAAGCAAGAGGCGCTTATACTCAAGTATTAGGAATTAAATTGTAATTAATTATATATCAGGGGTTTTGTCGAAACAGAGGCATTGCGCGTAATCCAATCTAACGATTTGGTAGCCTATGAAGACTTAAATGTTAAAGGTATGGTAAAAAATCAACGTCTAGCTAAAAGTATTAATGATGCTGCTTGGTCAACTTTTAGACAATGGTTAGAATATTTTGGCTTGAAATATGGAAAGATAACTGTTGCAGTTCCTCCCCATAATACCAGTCAAAACTGTTCTAACTGTGGGGAAAAAGTACCAAAGTCTCTATCAACTAGAACCCATATTTGTCCACACTGTAAATATTTAGAAGATAGGGATATAAACGCAGCAATTAACATCCTAAAGAAAGGATTAAGTACGGTAGGGCATACCGAATCTCAAGCTTGGGGAGAGAAAACCTCTATGTTAGTTGGTTCCGACCTGCTAGGACAAGTTTCCTCTGTGAACCAAGAATCCCCCGTTACAACGCGGTAGCGTTTAACGGTGGGAGTGTCAATTAGTTGCCCTGATCAATTAAAAATTAAGAACAGGAACCCGCATCCTAGGATGCTGAACATCTCCGAGATTAGGATCATTTTCTTCTAACTTAACATTGAAGATATCCCGCTTAGCTTCAGCAGAATTTTGATCAATCCTTAGAATAGCCTCATCAGCATCAACCTCTGCGGTTTCATCAGTTGAAACGTATTCCCCTCCAACACCTCCTAACCATTCTTCCCTAGTTTTAGATTCAGTTCCTCCTAAATCTTGAACTTTTCCGGTGTGAATTTCTAGGGGTTTGGGATCAGTAATTACTTCTTCTTGAGCGGAGGCCGACATCGAAACAGCCATTGTGCCAATTGATAAAGTGACTACTGCTAGACAAATTTTTATTGAGTGAGTTAAACTATTAGAAATGATCATAACTATTACCAAGTTTTCATTGCGAACCCATAGGCGATTATCTCGCCTCCCTCCTCAAAAGAATTAACTTAAACACCACACTACACTTTTAATTACTAAAAGACCGAGTTAGTTTGAACCTAACAGAGATCTCCAAAAGCCAGTCTAAGAAATATCGACTAAACGATAACCTAGACAATTTCTATTATCCAAAATAATAGATAACCAGGTCTATTAAAAAAAACAAAAATTTACTTTGCCCTAAATTGACGAGCAAAACACAGGTTTAGGGGATGGCAAAAACTGTATAGCAATTGAAGTCACAGTTGACGTTTACCCCTGCCTAAACCCTAATTTTACCCATAGTTTTTAGTTAACCCAAAAATATAGGTTAACTCGTTGCTTCAGCCGCTTTTTGAGAACCAGGTTTAACACTTCTACGGGAAGTTGAACGAGTGCTTTGCGCCTGTTCTATGGGGCTAAACTCAATATGATTGAGTAAAGTAGTAACAAAAGCGAATACTAAGAAAGGTAAGGATAACACTAATACAAGTCCTACCACAGCCAAAGCATAAATTTGACGGGTGCTACTCCATAATCCCAAAGCACTAGCCAAAGTTAAGAAAATAACGATTAACCAAACGATAATTTGACCGTAAACATCCCCAAAAGTAAGGGTACAGACCATACGGTAATTTTGAGCTTCTTTATCCATTGTTTGAAGTCCAGTGAAAATCTCCTTCTGATTTTCTACATTAATGCTTAAAATTTAGGACAAGTCCATATTTAAAGATTTTTATAAACTATTGAAATATCACGTTACAATTCAATTATTTCATGTCAGCATATCTTAACGAAAAAAAGGGTATTAATGAAGAAAGGATTAAACTTATAGGAGTCTGGGTTTTTTTAGTTTATCCTATACTATTGATGATTCTATGCTAAACAAACATACAGTGAATTTTAGCAAGTATTAACTCTCAATTATGATGAAATTCGGGATCTTTGGGGTAAATTATGAAAGGTCATAATAGGCTATAAAACAAAGCAATTATTATTTTGAGCCGATGGAGGTTATTTTCCCTATGTCTGGAGATTCAATTATCGAAAATCGGGATTATACCCTGATTATCGACAAAAGTGCCAGTATGGCTACCTCTGACGAAGCTAATGGTAAGACTCGTTGGGAAATTGCCCAGGAGTCCACCCAAGCTTTAGCCAAGAAGTGCGAAGAGATTGATCCTGATGGAATTACTGTCTATATCTTTTCGGGTCGTTTCAGACGATACGACAACGTCACCTCAGATAAGGTCAGTCAAATTTACGCCGAAAATGAACCTATGGGACAAACAGACTTAGCCATGGTTCTTCAAGATGCCTTCAATAACTATTTTGAACGTAAAGCCGCCGGTACGGCTCAACCCAATGGGGAAACATTTCTGGTCATCACCGATGGAGAACCAACGGATAGAAAAGCGGTCATTGAATTGATTATTGAGGCTTCTAAAAAAATTGATCGAGATGAAGAATTAGCAATTTCTCTAATTCAAGTAGGTCATGACAAGAAAGCAACGGCGTTTTTTAAAGCTTTAGATGATGATTTAGAAGGTGCTGGAGCTAAATTTGATATCGTTGATACGGTGACGGTGGATAATATGAAGAATATGTCCTTAACCGATGTTCTCTTAAATGCCATTATGGATTAAGGTCTTTTAAGTTTATTATTTAGGGTTCATTATTTAGAGAATTTCTCTAAATAATGAACCTTATTTTTATAAGTTATAATTGATAGTTCATGAAGGAGAAATTAATGGCCAAACAAGATTGGTTAATTACAAACGAGGGCAATTGTCTAGCCTTTAAATCACCTAGAGAATGGGATTTATTAAGTGAAACTAACCCCTATCGATTGTATCGATTCTTGGTGGAACTTGAAGATCTAATTAATCAAACAGAAATAAGAGGAGAAAGTGAAGAAGCATTACTGCACAATATTCGTCCTTTGGTAAGAAAATTAATTTTGAATGTTTATTGGCTCAAAACTAATATTCCCGATATTTCTAATGATATTGGAACATCTTTTTCCTTACTTTATGATGAACCAGGATTTTCTCTAACAATTCAGACCGAAATTATGTTACCCCAAACCAGTACATCTATTCATAATCATGGAACTTGGGGAATTGTGGCTACCTTAGGAGGCCAACAAAAAAATACTTTTTGGCGGCGATCTCCTACTTCAGATTTTCCTGATAAAATAGAACAGGTTGGTGAACAAATTTTTTCTTCGGGGGATATTATTAGTTTAATGACTGATACTATTCATCGTGTAGAAGCAATAGGTGATGAACCTACAATCACTTTAAATCTTTATGGAGAAACTCTCTCAAAACGATTTAATTTTGATCCTATTACCCATCAGGCTAAGAAATTTTAATTATTGATTCTCTAAATAACCCAAAAGCCAATTAGCCATAGTAGCACGACGGGTTTGTCTCGGTCCAAATTCCCCAATTTTATAGCCTTTAAAACCCAATTTTTCTTTCAGAAGCTGCTTATTTTCTTTGGGAATAGAACGAGTTAGTTTAACCGTTGGTGGCCGATTTTCAATAAAGTTTGGAGGTTCAGGATAGTCTTGTCGCCAATCTTCATCAACTTGACTATTATCCCAAGTTTGACTAGACTCATCATAACGATAACCCAAATAATGCCAAACTAATTGATTAACCTTACTATCATCAATGTCTTCATTAAGAATTGCCCAAATAGTATCAGTGTTCAGGGGAGGTAAATTAGTCATCGGTTATCAATAAGTCCAATAATTGATTAAATCTAATATATCCTTTTAATATCCTATGCGATCGCCTAGTTCTTGGCAAGTTGGATTCATTTTAAGCTTAGGCGTTTTGGCCATTTCTTTGTCGGCTATTTTTATTCGTCTTTCCATTAATGTAGCAGGAACACCAGGTTTTGAATTTAGCCTATTTTTAGGGTCTTCGCGTTTAATTGTAGCAGCTTTTTTATTGCTTCCTGCTTGGCACAACTTTCACGATAAATTAGTTCCTCCTGATGCTTATTATTATGCCATGGGTTCAGGGTTAGCTCTAGCTTGTCATTTTGCTACTTGGATCTCTTCTCTTTCTTTTACCTCTATTGCAGCATCGACTACCCTAGTCACCACCACTCCAGTTTGGGTATCTCTAATTTCTCGAATTTGGTTTCAAGAAAAGCTGACAAAAACAACAGTTATTGGCATCATTATTGCTTTAATTGGCGGAATTTCTATTGCAGTTGGAGATATTCAAGGAACCGATCAAGCTAGTAATCCTATTTTAGGGAATAGTTTAGCTTTTTTGGGTGCAGTGATGGCTAGTTTGTATTTAGTTTGGGGACAGCAAGCTCAAATAAAAGGTTTAACGGTAAAACGTTATATTGCTTTAGTTTATACCCTAGGAGCTTTATTACTTTTTCCTTTCCCTTTTATTATGGGTTCAGGATATTTAGGTTATCCTAAATCAGTCTACTTTTATGTCTTATTAATGGCTGTTTTCCCTCAATTATTTGGTCATACAAGTTTTAATTGGGCTGTGAGATGGATTTCTCCCACTTTAGTTACTCTAGCAATTTTATTTGAACCTGTGGGGTCAAGTTTTTTAGGATTTATCTTATTTGGAGAAGTTCCTTCACTATCGGTATTAGTTGGTGCAACTATCCTTCTATTAGGCGTAACCATTGCTGTTTTAGGAGCTAGAAATAAGTGAATATTTTATCGACTTTAAAACAGTTTATAGGTCATAAAAACTATGAATTTAACATTAATTTAATACCCGATTGGTCTATTGTTTTAGATCATTATAATAATTTGATTATTGCTGATGATTGTTTGAAAGGAAATAAATTAACTATCAATAGCAATCAATTTTTTTGCCATAAGAAAGAACATTTAATTATTCTAGGAGATCTTTGGTTAACTAATAAAAAAGAATTATCATCTAAACTTAATTTAAACTGTCAATCTAATCTTAATAACGACTATGAACTAACTCTTGAACTTTGGAAAAAATTAGGAAGAGATTGTCTTAATTTGCTTCAAGGGATGTTTGCTTTCGTGATTTGGGATAATCAGGAACAAAAGTTATTTTTAGTTAGGGATAAGGTGGGAAGTCGTACCCTATATTATTATCAGCAAAATGGTAATTTTTATGTTGCACCTCGATTAAAAAGTTTGTTGCCTTTTCACTCAAAAGAACTAAGTGTAGTTGCACTTAGAGATTATCTAACTTGTTCATTTGTTCCAGGAGAAAATACCTTATGGAAGGGAGTAAAAGAATTACGTCCTGGTTCAATTTTAACCTTACCTACAGGGAAAATAGATTATTATTGGCAACCAGAACAAAATATTAAATATTCTCGGCAACCCTTAGAGTTTCATAGTAATAGATTAAGACAAGATTTAGAGCAAATTATTACAGAATATTTACCAAAAAAACAACCGATTGGTATTTATTTATCAGGGGGATTAGATTCTAGTTGTATTACTGCTTTATGTGCTAAATTACATCAAGAAAAAATCCATACTTATTCAATCCATTTTGGCGAAGAATGTCCCAATGAATTAGAGTTTTCTACCTTAGTCGCTACACACTATCAAACTGAACATCATATCCTAGAAATTACTCCTCAAAAAATGTGGGATAATTTACCGATTACTTTAGCTAATTTAGATGATCCCATTGGTGATCCCTTAACTGTTCCTAACTATTTATTAGCTCAAATTGCTCAAGAAAATAGCCAAGTTATTCTCAATGGAGAGGGAGGAGATCCTTGTTTTGGAGGTCCCAAAAATCAACCCATGATCCTAAGTCAATTATACAGTAATTTTAGTTTAAATTCTAATTTGATTAATAATTATTTAACGTCTTTTAAAAGGTGTTTTGTTGATTTACCTAACCTATTAAAACCCGATATTTATCACCAACTTGAACCCGAAAAATCAGTCTTTATTGATGATTTAACTTCATCTAATGAATTTGTCAACCGTCTGATGTTACTTAATATAAAATTTAAAGGTGCAGATCACATTTTAACGAAAGTTAATAATTTAACTCGTTCAGTGAATTTAATTGGACTTTCCCCTTTATTTGATCAAAGAATTGTTCAATTATCGATGGAAATTCCCCCACAGTATAAGTTAAAAGGTACGGAAGAAAAAGCAGTCTTAAAACAAGCAGTTACGGATTTATTACCAGAAGCTATTATTAACCGTCCTAAAAGTGGAATGAGAGTTCCTGTACAGTATTTTTTCTATCGTTATTGGCGAAATAAAGCTAAAAGATTATTATTGTCTAGAAAAGCAAAAATTGCTGACTATCTTAACCAAGATTTGATTAAGGAATGGCTGAATTATCGCGGGGATGTATGGGGACGTTATGGGTTAAAATTATGGTTATTGGTTAGTTTGGAAATCTGGCTACGAGTTAACCAAAAATAAAGTTTAACCGAAACTATCAGAACTAAAAACTATTAAAGCTGCCGTACTATCATCTCGTTCTGATTCTTGCCAATTATCTGGTAATTCTTCTTGATTGAATTGCAATTGACTTGTTTGATTAATTCCTTGTTTAAGGACTTTTAACAGATATTTTGGACTAAAAGATTCCAATTCAACATAGTATCCACTTTCTAACCATTTGACTGCTTCTGATGATAACTTTTGACGCACTTCAAAAGGTAATTCTATCTTTTGGTAATTACTATCTTTTCTGACAAAAGCATTTGGCATTTCCATGACTTGCTGATAAGATAAACCCAGATCATAAAGTTGTATTTGATAGTTTAAAAACCAATTAGGTCTAGTCTGGAGATTGTAGACTAAGTTCATTCCTGAGAAACTACAATCATGTATAGCATAAACCTTTAAATTAGGATTTTGTTTGGCCATATCTAAAACCGTTTGAAAGGTATTTTCAGGATAACCAGTGATACTTAAAATGGCGCAGTTATTTTCTAAATGAAAATTATTAGCAATCAAAAAATGAGCAATTTCATCTTTTTGACACACAACTAGGCGATCAAAACTATAATGATTTAAGTCGGAATTAGGGATTAAATTTTGATTAGGTATAATAGGAGATAATAATTTTTCTGGTGTACTATTAATAGAGTTCCATCGATTTTGCCATTCTCTTAATTTTGATTGTTCAACTAAAAATTCTTGAACCATTGGTTTCTTCTTTAATAATGCAATTACACCAAAATGAATAGATGTCATACCCAAAATAGTTGTTATAACAAACATCAAAAATGACTTGATAATGATCAATGATATAAATCCTAATATCATTAAAATAATCATTCCGATAAATAGCAATACTTTACCAGTTTGAGAACGTTCTTGAACATTTATTTTAGTAGACTTACTCTTTCTTACTAACCAAATTACATAGATTGTATTCCATAACAGATTAGCGATAATAAATCCATTATTTCCTAATAATCCAAATATTGTACCCAAAATAGCGCCAACAAAACCTGTAAACCAAATATTAAAGAAACAGAATAGGAAAATTAGCCCAACTATCTCAAATTTAGATTGACGATTTTTTACAAGTTTATCAAAATAGTAATCAAACTGTTTTTGAGTATAAAAAATAGTTTGATTAAATGAAATATCATTAATGATTTTAGCAAAAAGACCATCGGTAATCTTAGAAGTCATGGTTTTTGGTTCAAAGACAAATTCATGACCACAATTTTTGCATTTTTTATCTTGACGATCTCGATAATTATTGTCAGTTCCACAGCTAATACATTTCATAAAATATCTGCAAAATTAATCTACAATTTGATTAGTTAATAAAGTATCGTAATTTTCCCTATGTCGAATTAGAAAATGATGATTATCATCCAATAAAACCTCAGCAGGTAAAGGACGATGTAAAAAGTGGGAAGACATGGCAAAACCATAAGCACCCACATCTAAGATAGCTAAAATATCGCCATTTTTCAAAGCAGGTAATTGACAATTTTTACCTAAATAATCCCTTGAATAGGTGGTATTCCCACAGATATCGGTTACATATAATTGTTGTGGATGTTTTCGCCAAGAAACAATTTCTCGATAACCTCCATGTACTGATAAAACCGATAAATTAGAGATGGTTGTATCAACCCCAACAATTTGTTTATCTCCTTGCCATTTCACAGAAACCACTTTAGCTAAAAGCGTACCACATTGAGCGATCGCTGCTCTACCTGGTTCAATAATAAGTTTAATTTTAGGTTCTAATTTTTCTAAAGCTGTAGTTAATTCTTCTCCAAAATTTTGCCAATCAAAAGCTACTTTATTGTGTCGATAAGGATAACCAAAACCACCACCAAAATCTAAATATTGCCAGTCAGGTAATTGTTTCCCAATCTCTAATAATTGATTAATTATTTGAGTAAAAGCTTGAGTTGCATTAGTCCCCGTTCCTCGGTAAAAATGTAATCCTGTTAACTTTAAACCATATTGTTTTGTTAACTTAATTGCTAGGGGAAATTCTTCGGTACTTACCCCAATACGACTATCTCCAGTCAATTCTGGTACATTTAATCTTAATCCTAATTGGGGAGGCTTTATTTTTGGGGCTAATTCTTGATAAATTTGACAACATAATTCTAGTTGAGAAATACTATCTAAATTTAAAGTTTTCACACCCCAAATTAAAACTTGCTGCATTTCTTCTTGGTTAAGATTACTTCCACTATAAACAATATTTTGAGCATCAAATCCAGCTTGTAAACCTAAATAAATATCTCCAGGAGTATTACCATGAAGTCCCCAACCATAGTCTTTAAATAGTTTGAGCAAATTAACATTACCGTTAGTCACTGAAGCAAACTTAAATTCTGTATTAGTATAGCTAATAGATTGAGTGATCTTTTTTATTGTTTTGACTAAAATATTTTTATCATAAACATACAAGGGGGAACCATAATTATTTAGTAATTCCTTAGCTAAATCCAAGCTCAAAGCAGAATTAATATTACTATTATTGCTGCTTGATTTGTCAATAATTTTATTGCTCATAATCAAGAATATTTACCTAATTGCTAGATTTTTATTTTACCTGAAAAGTTTGTTCTCTTAATAGACGATCACCAGAAAACATTTGAACTTGCCAAGTACCAGGAGTGGAAGTATTCCCGATACGATAGCGACAACGAGTATGCCAAATTTCTTTTTCTACACGACGAGTTTGATAACGATTTTGATGGATAATTTGTCCTTGAGGGTTAATCCAATCACAACCTAATGATAAAGGTTGACCAACCGGAGTATTTTTAAAAGTTACTCGAAAATGCAGTCTAGGGGAATCTTGACGATCAATAATGTCTAAATTCTGTTTATTGTCTTCTTCTACATTTATTTGATTCATAAAAACAATTATGTGCAATTAATTAACGCAATTTTGTGTTGATATATTTTTGAGACTAATATCCCAAAGCATCGACAATTGTCATTATTTGAGTCATATTGTAAGTTATTTTTAACTTAAATCACTCTTAACCCATTCCCTAAAGCCCTAAAAATTTGATAGTCTAGGCTAAATTACATCGGGAACGGAATATAGCAAGCGTGGATATAATTATTGGTCGTGGTAAAACTGCCCGACGAGCCTACGGAATAGACGAAATCGCCCTAGCACCTGGGGTACGGACCCTAGATCCTAGTCTAGCAGATACCAGCTGGAGCATTGGCGGAATCCCAAGGAACATCCCTATTATTGCCAGTGCGATGGATGGGGTTGTAGACGTGAAAATGGCGGTGTTACTTTCCGAATTGGGGGCAATGGGTGTTCTTAATTTAGAAGGGATTCAAACCCGTTATGACGATCCTAAACCAATTCTCGATCGCATTATTTCTGTTGGTAAATCAGAGTTTGTCGGTTTGATGCAAGAACTTTATGCCAAACCCATTAAATCTGAATTAATTGAACAAAGAATCGCTGATATTAAAGCCCAAAAAGGTATTGCTGCCGTCAGTCTTACCCCTGCGGGAGCTTCCCAATACGGTCAAATTGTGGCACAAGCTGGTGCAGATTTAGTCTTTGTGCAAGCAACAGTAGTTTCAACGGCCCACCTCTGTCCAGAGTCTATAATGCCCTTAGATTTAGGGAAATTTTGCCAAGAAATGCCCATGCCTGTGGTTTTAGGCAATTGTGTCACCTACGAGGTAGCCCTAAACCTGATGAAAGCCGGAGCAGCTGGTGTCTTAGTGGGAATTGGCCCTGGAGCAGCTTGTACCTCTCGGGGAGTTCTCGGAGTGGGAGTTCCCCAAGCAACAGCAGTAGCTGACTGTGCCGCAGCGCGGGATGACTATCAGCAAGAAACTGGTAAATATATCCCTGTGATTGCTGATGGGGGTATTGTGACAGGAGGAGACATTTGTAAATGTATCGCCTGTGGGGCCGATGCAGTAATGATTGGTTCTCCTATTGCTCGGGCGGCTGAAGCTCCTGGTAAAGATTATCATTGGGGGATGGCCACTCCTTCTCCTTTACTTCCGAGGGGAACTCGCATTAATGTGGGTACTACCGGAACCATTAAAGAGATTCTCACCGGCCCGGCTAAATTGGACGACGGAACCCATAACCTGTTGGGAGCGCTCAAAACCAGTATGGGGACTTTGGGAGCCAAGGATATCAAAGAAATGCAACAGGTAGAAGTGGTGATTGCTCCATCTTTGCTCACTGAAGGGAAAGTTTACCAAAAAGCTCAGCAGTTAGGAATGGGCAAGTAATCAAGTGAATAGTGAATAGTGAATAGTGAATAGTTACCAGTTATCGCTAGAATTCATGATAATTGGTAACTTTTTTGATTTATGTTAATTTTTTAGATATAGCAACCGCGAAGACGGTGAGGACATTTATAGCAGAAGTCAGAAGTCGTAGGGGCTTAATAATATTAAGCCCGTACAGAAGT
>DLXW01000116.1 GCA_003448685.1 Cyanothece sp. UBA12306 | reverse complement strand
AAATCCAAAATTGTCTGGTCAAGTTTTTAGTCTATAAAATCTGAACAGACTGACGACGAGGAGGGACTAAATAAATTACATATTCTTCCCCTGAAGCATCAGCAGATTCCATAACTTCTGACAAATTTTCACTATGACTAATAATTCCTTTTTCATTATAGGCAATATATTCATTTTTATATAATTCTAAAACCTGATGACGATTTTTATTTAACCATTTGAGGATTTCATAGGTCTTTTCTTGGGATTTTGAGTCAGACATGATTGTCAATGGAATTTTAGATTTTAGATTTTAGATTTTAGATTTTAGATTGCTTTCTCTCTTTTATATTCTATAAAAAATTCTAAAATAAGTAGAAATATAGCAATGAATTTTAACTATAGCAATCAGTAATCATATGTGAGAAACTAGAACCATCAGGACATAATAGTATTATGTCCCTACAAGGGTTTCTCTGTAGGGATTTAACACTGTTAAATCCTTTTCCTCATTTTCTCACGTCTCATTACTGATTGCTATAAATATTGCTAGATTAAATTGTGAAATAAACAGCATGATCAAATTTTATTGATATTATTTTTTTCTAATTTAATTTCTAGCCATTGTCGAAATAGTTCAACAATTATGGTATATTTTTCATCTATTTCTTGAATCACATCATGACGTTTTAAAGCATCAATAGCTGCCATTAATTCCGGTTGATTTAATTGGGTTAGATTCAATAATTCGGTTTCAGTTAATCCTTCCCGATGGGGTGTTAACTGTTCGAGAATTTCCTGCTGTCCCCCCACATCTTCTGCTGCTTGTTTCCAAACTCCTTGAAAATAATAATTTCCCCGTTGAAAAAATTGCTTATTAATAATTGCTTCTAAATCTCCTAATCTAATGGTATTTTTGGGAGAACTTTGCTGTTGTAATTGTTTATTATAACGACTGACTAATTGAAAGCCAATTAACTGCACTAAAAAGGGTTGTCCTGAAGTTAATTGATGAATTTTTTCTAAAACTTCAATAGCATAGTTTAGGGGGAAATCTTCATTAGGTTCTGCTAATATATGGCCTGTTGAATCTTGATCTAAAAAACTAACTCTTAGGGGAATAAAACTAGCAAAAAAAGGCTGATCATAATCTCCTATTTTTTCTTCTAGAGTATGTAAACCAGCGAAAATAAAGCCTAATCTAGAACTCAAATTAGTCCAAGATCTCAAGACTCCTGTAAAACTTTCTTTGATCTTTCCTTCATTAACTAATTCTTCTAAAACTTCAAACTCATCGAGAGCAATCATTAAACCCTGATTAGGTAAACTTGTTAAAGCATCTTCTAAAAAGTTTTTGAAAGTAATCTCAGGAAAAGTAAGTAAATCTTCTGTTTTAGGTGGCTCAATTTTTAATGTCTTAGCAATATCAGAACCGATAGCCATTAAGACTTCACTCATGCCATTTTGAATATCTCCTAATCCCTGTAAATTGGTATAAACTAACCTAACATTTTTCCCTAATTTATGATTAATATTCTTCAAAATTGAGGTTTTACCCATGCGTCGATGGCCATACAAAACTACTGATTGCATGGTTTGTCCACTTGCCCATAACTGTTGTAATTCTCTTAAAATATCCTCCCTTCCTGCAAATAATTGGCCTTCCACTGGGGGACCAATTACATAAGGCATGGGAATGGGTTCTGTAATAACAATTTCTCCCACATCTTTGGCAATATTTTGTAAGGCAGTTTGCCAAATTTCAGCAATTTCTAAAATCAAACTCCTTTCAGTTTTAGGTACTTGCTGAGGATGGGAATTTTGACTATTAATATTAATGATTGATTGCAATTCACCAATGGCGCGATTAAGGGCAGAAGAACGGGCTAATCTATTAGTTCCTTGGTCAATAATTTTGACATCTTCTATTACATTACAAAAAACTTTGATAGTATCCCAAGTGGTAGGACGTAAGTAGGGTTCATCAGGAAAATTATCAATATATAGACTTGCTATGGTGGGGATATCTTCTGTTAGATAAAACTGACTTATAATATCAGCCAAAACATACATTTCTTCCCCATAAAGCAAAGAACGCACCTCTCTAAAAGCTTCTTTTGCTTTCAAAGGTTTCTCGTTATGTAAATACCAAAAACCCGCAGCTACTGCACGAGGAAAAGTATCTAAACGAAATTCAAATTCTGTTGAATCGAATGTCATTGCATTGTTAAGGGAAACCGAACAAAATTTAACTAAATCCCAATTTGTTGTATTTTCAGCCAGTTGAGAAACCCGATAGATTAATTGTTTTGAAGGCATTATTTGCAGAACTTGATTAATAGCATTAATAACGGGTATAAATTGTAAACTGTAGGACAATAATTGATTGAGATTATTGAGTCCTGATTCCCAGTCTTTTATTAACCAAAAACTTAGTGAATTAGTTAAAAAAGGAAGGGGTAAATAAGTCACCCTAGATAATATTATTGCTTGCTTTTTTCCTAACAAATAATTAGTTAAACTCCCTAACAACCAACTTTCAGGACGAATCATAGAGAAACTCAAAGCCACGCCTACCGCCACGCCGAATGCCACGACTCCCGCCACGCCTCTCGCCACGCCTCCCGCCACGCCTCCCGCCACGACCCCCGCCACGCCTCCCCCCCCGACCACCACAGGCGTGGCGGTAGGCGTG
>DLXW01000111.1 GCA_003448685.1 Cyanothece sp. UBA12306 | reverse complement strand
AAAGCCAGGTTTTAGACCCAATTTTTTTGATAAAAAGCTGACAATTGCTTCATTCTCCCCACACTCCCCACACCTCCCACACAATCTATTTCATCAACTTTTCAGTCTTATCCGAGCAGTATTGAGGGTTATGGTTCTTCACCAGGTTCTAATATTCGTTGAAAAAGATAGCCAGTACCTCGTGCAGTGAGAATCAATTCAGGGTTACTCGGGTCATCTTCTAATTTAGCCCGTAAGCGGGAAATATGAACATCAACTACCCTAGTATCTACATGGCGTTCGGGAGTATACCCCCAAACCTCTTGTAAAATTTCTGAACGGGAAAATGGTTCTCCTGACTGACTAACTAATAACTCTAATAAACTGAATTCCATCCCTGTCAGACGAATACGTTCATCTCCTTTGTAGACTTGGCGTTTATTGGTATCAATTCTGATCGAGGCGATCTGAAGCACCCCTGAACTAGGAATGCCTGTAACTCCATTCTTTTCAACTCGCCGCAATACTGAGCGAATGCGGGCCTCTAATTCCTTGGGAGAGAAGGGCTTCACCACATAGTCATCGGCCCCTAATTCTAATCCCGTAATGCGATCAGCAACATCTCCCAAAGCAGTTAACATGATAATGGGAATATCTGATTCTTTGCGTAATTCTTGGCAAACACCATAGCCATCTAGTTTAGGCATCATCACGTCCAAAACGACTAAGTCAGGGTCAGTTTTGTGAAAGGTTTCTAAGGCTTCTTCTCCATCAGCAGCTGTGACCACATCATAGCCAATCATGGAAAGACGGGTTTCCAAAATACGACGGATACTTGCTTCATCATCAACCACGAGGATTCTCTCTTTATGAGTTTCCAATTGTTCCCACGCTCCTTTAAATGTAAGTATAATTGCTAATCTTTAAGTTTCATCGCGATCTTTCTATGTCTAGAATATCGCTTTACCGTTATGATTAAGCCAATAATTCTTGATTGATTCCCCCAGAGTAAATATTTTGATCAGGAGCATTTTTTAATTTTCCCCTGATCCTTTTTTAAGGATTTTTGACGCTCAACGTCCTATTTTTTAAGTTTTTTTAACCTTTCTTCAAAAAATCATTATGGCAAAATCTCGAACAGTCTACATTTGTAGTACCTGCGGCGCAGAATCACCTCAATGGTTTGGTAAATGTCCTAGTTGTGGTGTCTACGGCACTTTAGAAGAACAAGTGGTTAATACCAGCGCCTCTGGGGGAATTTCACGGGGAGGATGGCAATCTAATAACCGTTCTGAGAAGCTGGCGAATACTTCTCCTAAACCTCGTATTTCGGTTCCCTTTTCCGAGATTACCCAAACAGAACAAGAACGGTTTCCCTCGGGTTATGGGGAATTGGATCGGGTTTTGGGTGGAGGGGTGGTTCCTGGTTCTCTGGTTTTGATTGGAGGTGATCCAGGGATTGGTAAATCGACTTTGTTGCTACAAACCGCTAATCAACTGTCTCAGAGACTGCCTCGTATTCTCTATGTGTCCGCCGAAGAATCGGGTCAACAGGTTAAATTAAGGGCTTCTCGTTTGGGTGTAACAGAACTAAGTCCCCAGGAGGATTCTAACAGTAATGGGACGAAAAAAAAAGCAGCAAAATCGGAAGATTCCCCGGCAACAGAAGCCTATGCTAATCTTTATGTTTTACCAGAAACGGACTTAGAAGAAATTCTTCGGGAATTGGAATCTTTAAAACCCCAAGTTGCTGTTATTGATAGTATTCAAACCCTTTATTTTGCTGCCTTAACTTCGGCCCCTGGTTCGGTGGCGCAGGTTAGGGAATGTACTTCAGCTTTAATGCAGGTTGCTAAGCGCGAAAATATCACTTTATTAATTGTCGGTCATGTGACCAAAGAAGGAGCAATAGCAGGACCTAGAGTTTTAGAACATTTGGTGGATACAGTGTTATATTTTGAGGGCGATCGCTATGCTTCCCATCGTCTTCTAAGATCGGTTAAAAATCGCTTTGGTGCAACCCATGAAATCGGCATTTTTGAAATGGCTGAACATGGGTTAGTTGAAGTGGTTAACCCTTCGGAATTATTCTTAGGCAATAGGGATGAATTTGCCCCAGGAACAGCAACGGTTGTTGCTTGTGAGGGAACTCGTCCTTTAGTGGTAGAGTTACAAGCTTTAGTCAGTCCCACGAGTTATTCTTCTCCTCGTCGTTCCACTACGGGGGTTGATTATGGCCGTCTTCAGCAAATTTTAGCAGTTTTGGAGAAACGGGTCGGCATTCCTTTGTCTAAATTAGATGCTTATGTTGCTTCGGCCGGAGGTTTAGGAGTCGAAGAACCCGCCGCAGATTTAGGCATGGCGATCGCAGTGGTTGCCAGTTTCCGCGAATGCGTAGTTGATCCAAGAACGGTATTAATTGGGGAGGTTGGTTTGGGGGGTCAAGTTCGCTTGGTTTCTCAAATGGAATTACGCTTAAAAGAGGCAGCAAAGTTAGGCTTTAAAAGAGCAATTGTTCCTAAAGGACAGAGTTTTCCTGATGATGTTGGTTTAGAAATTATTACAGTAGGAAAGGTCATTGATGCTATTATTGCAGCGATTCCTCCTCAACATCAAATTGAGTTAAAAAGTTCACAGATGGATGAGGAAGAAGGAGAAGATTTTTAGATGATAAATGCTCACGGGGTGACAAGGGGGTTAAAGTGTAGATGGGGTGTGGGGTGTAGGGTGTAGTGAAAAT
>DLXW01000370.1 GCA_003448685.1 Cyanothece sp. UBA12306 | reverse complement strand
GGGGGAATCGAACCCCCATCATTAGCTTGGAAGGCTAAGGTTTTACCACTAAACTACACCCGCAGTTTCTTTTTAAATTTATTCACTTTGACTAGGATAACAAAAATAGTCAGTATTGTCAAGGATAGAAAGATATTTCTGCCTCTCTTAGCTTATAACTACGCCGCTCAATACTGCTCAATTAAGTCTGAAAACTTTAGGTTATGGGGAGTGTGGGGGTTGTGGGGAGAATTAAGCAGCAGTCTAATTTCTCGTCTTCCTCACCCTTCCCCCTCTTGTCTAAGCAGATCAATTTTTTAATCCCTCGCAGTATTGCTAAGCCGCTTTGATGACTTCTGGGAGAGATTTCCAGGAAAAATAGCGTTCTCCACCCATTTCGATCACTATCTTTAGTCGAGGTTCGATGGTGGGCAAATTGGCTAAATATTCTAGTTCAGTTTGGGAGAGAATGAATCCCTCAAGAATCCATAATACCAAGCCCTTGGATTTAGCAGGTAAACTTTCTAATTGATAAGCAGCAATGGGAGGGACAAAGTAGATCGGACCAACAGCAGCATCTTGACCTATATTCTTTTTTCCCAGGTGAGGAGGACGAATTCCATGAACCCCCATCAGATAGGCGCTAAGATCACCAAGTCCTCTGGCCGTAATAGAGAGACTTGTGTAACCATTAGTTCGTAAACGTCTTTGATAGCGTCCTTCAAATCCTCCTTCGAGGGGAGCATATACCGCTAAGGCGCTTGATTTTTCTAAAGCGCGGATGAATCCTTTACCAGTGGTTAGCAGTGCCATGTCAATCCTACAGAAAATTTCTTTCCTGATTATAGTTGAATCTTTGCGATTACGTTGAAAACTTAAGGCTTTATCTTCCTTCTCCCCCTTCTAACCAAACATTGAAGATCCTAAGTCTGGGGGAACATCTTGCCAACGTCCAGGCCCGATCGCTTTTAATGCTTCAGATAAGTCCACATCCCCTGTATACAAAGCTTTACCAACAATTACTCCTGTTACTCCTAAGGGTTCGAGGGATAATAAACCCAATAAATCTGTCAAGGAACTAACTCCTCCTGATGCAATAACCGGAATTTCAAGATTAGTGGCTAATTCTCGTAACGCATCCCTATTAGGACCACTTAAGGTTCCATCGCGGTGAATATCGGTGTAGATAATCGCTGCTGCCCCTAATTGTGCCATTTGCTGGGCTAATTCTGTGGCTACAATTTCCGAGGTTTCTAACCATCCTCTCGTGGCTACCTTGCCATTACGTGCGTCAATACCTACGGCAATTTTACCAGGAAACTCAGCGCATAATTCCTTGACTAAATCAGGATTTTCTACTGCTACGGTCCCAACAATGGCCTGCTCAACTCCCAGATTGAATAATTGAGCAATACTGGCGCGATCGCGTAATCCTCCTCCTACTTGAACCGGAATAGAAATTGCCCGAATAATGGCTTCAATACTGGCTAAATTGACTGGTTTACCTTGTTTTGCTCCATCAAGATCTACTAAATGGAGACGCGCTGCACCTTGATCACTCCACTGACGGGCTACTTCTACTGGATTATCATTATAAACTTGGGATTGTTGGTAATCCCCTTGGTATAAGCGGACACAACGTCCATTGAGTAGGTCGATTGCAGGAATAACGTCCATTTTTCAATCTTAATTTGAGGTTTCTCTTATTATCCTAACTGCTGAACTGTTGTTCTTTCTGGAAAAGAAGATTAAATAATGACCAAAGCTTTTTGATTAACAAGCTAAATTATTAGGAGTTTTTAGTGATTTTTAACATTTCATTTCCTCCAGCTTGAAGTTGATAGGAAACTTTTTTTATTTGACAATTGTGGCCTTGTTTTTCCAACTTTTCAGTTATAAATTCCAAATAGGGCGATCGCTTATTCTTTAAAGTAAGTAAGGGGAAAATTCTTAGTTCTTGACAGACTCTCAACATTTCCTTGATTGAGTTGAGATGAAAATCTTGATCAAATTGTTCAGAATATAAAAATAGAAAATGAGAGCTTAATCCTAATTCATATTCACAATCAAGATATTTTAATTGGGGTAACTCACCAATTTCATATCTGCTTTCAACTTGGCCTTGCTCATAATCTTGACAAAAAACATTGATAGCTTTTTCCCTATTTTTTCTTAATTTATGAGAAGATTTATGATAAGTCCAGACCCAATCTTTTGGAGTTTCTTCTACTTGTTTAATAATATTGTCAACCACTTGATCAAAACGGCTTTTTATTTGGGTACTACTAAATTTATAAAGGGGATCAACTGATTTGATCTTAAAACCCAGTTTTGTCCCTTCGGCATTAAAACTAGCTGGCCCATCAGCTACACTAAGAATAGACTTATTTAGATCTTGTTGAGTCAGGTCAAACATTCTAACATATTCATCAAAAGTCCTTCCCAGAGGGATTACTGTATTTAATTGAATTACCATTAATTTAAACTTATGCTTCAACTTTTAGTTAAATTTCGTAATCTAAAGCAAGAATATCTTCTAGGATAGGACGGATAAAATTATTGACAACTTCTAGATGTTCAGGATGGGAAGCATAAGTCTGTAAATCTTGGCGATCGCTAAATTTAACCACCAGTCCATGTTCAAATCCCTTCGCGCGTTCGGAGAAGTTTTTTCCACAGGAAATTTCCCTAATTTCGGGTATTTTGTTTTTTAATGCTTCGAGAGATATTATTGCAGATTTAATTTTCTCTGATGGAGTTCCTTCTTGCCACTTAAATAGAACAATATGTACAATCATAGAATTAGTTTCTCCTTAAACTTTAACCTCTAGTCTTACTTTAACTACAGTCCCACTAAAGCTATATTAAAGTCAAGCAAGATTCGGGATACTTTTAGTCGCCTGATTCGTCTTCTAATGTTGAGACAATCAAAGAGTATAATAGAATTAGCTCAGTCTCTTGGTGATTAGCATTAAGATATTCAAGTAAATTCTTTGATAAAGTCTTGATTTGGTCTATATATTCCCCTAAAATTACTTTTTGATTATGAAGTTATTAGATTCTAAAGGACGTTTATTCGGTAAAGTTAGTATTTTAGATTTTGGTGCAGCTTTGATAATTTTGCTAGTTATTGTTGGTATTTTTGTTGTTCCTGGCAAATCAGGAGTAAGTACCATCGCACAAGTTGCCAAAAAACCAATTGAAGTTGATGTTATTGTTCGAGGTTTAGGAGTAAGTAACCCTGAGTCTTTAATAGAACAATTTAATGATACCAAAAAGACTAATATTGTTATTCGTAATCAACCAGCAGGGGAAGTCAAAATTAAATCTGTTCAACCCTTACCACGCACTACAGTTGTCCCTCAACCCGATGGTTCGGTTAAAGCACTTCCTGATCCTAGACCAGAAGTTGTCTTTTTTAAGGATATGATTATTACCTTGGAGGGACAAGCTCAAATGACTGATACAGGAGCGGTTTTAGGCAATCAAAAAGTCAAAATTGGTACACTAATTGAGTTAGAAGGAAAGGACTATAATTTTAATACCAGTACCATTGATGTCAGAATTTTGAATTAAATTAATGGCAAAAGTTATTGATTTATTCTACCCAATGAATTGAAGAGGTTGTCGCTATTTTTTTAAAGTTATCACAGTTTATCTCTATCCCTAACCAAGCTCCCAAATTTCCTAAATCTTGATCAAAAATTTCTTGAAGATATTTAATATTTTCAGGGGTTAATTCTGGTTTATTTTGCATTGTCCAGAAATTTTTAACCCAATTACGAAAGCTTTTTGGAATAAACCAACGTCTTATTTCTCTTAATCCAGGGGTATTTACGAAAAAATTGCGCCATTTACTCTTAATCATCCGTTGATTGGAGACATTACTCGCATTGAGTTGTTCATTCCATTTTGCTTGGCCTTTATAGCCAATAAATTCGCAAATTCCTTCTAGTTCTTGTTGCTTATTACTTAATATTCTTTCAAAAAAGAGCGGGAAAACTCTTCCTTTTCCAAATGCCTCAAAATAAGGTTTAAGTTGTTTAGTATAAAGACTATATTCAATCAGTTCTGGATGTTGATATATTGCCTGATTAATATCCACTGTGATCACCCGTTGACTCCATTCATGAATATATTGGGAAATCAAGCGATCAATGGGATGGCGCATGACATAGATAAATTTAGCGTTAGGTAGATATTTTTGTAAACGCTCAATAGTGTGGGGATAGGTAGGAAGTTTGGTATAGTGGGTGCTTGATTCTCCACAAATTTCATCAGGAGAAGCATCGCTAAAGTGGGATAAATACCAATCTATTCCCCTAACATATTGTTCATCATCACTAAAAAAATTAGGTTCTTTGAGTTCACTCATGAAAATACCTGGTTGTTTAGCCAGTTGTTCATGGAGAGAACTGGTGGCGCATTTCATGGCACCAATAATAATAAAATCAGGAAGTTTGTTCATGATTAATTTTAGTGCTTTGGGGAAGAACGGGGAGTTTTAAAGGATTCTGCCAATTAATCCAAATATCTTGCTCTGCATATTCACAAATATGGGTGGGACGTTCTCCAATTAATTCTCGCATTAAAGAGACACTCCTTCCCATTAACCAAAATAGATTGGCAACCCATAAGCCTAATATTCCGTAAAACTTGGCAAAATACCGAGAACGAGAGGCATAAAGATAGTTACGAGGACGTTTACGCTTGGCAAGATCAGATTTGACTGAACCGCTTCCTCCCCTCAGATGGACTACATGAGCATCAGGCCAATGTAACACTTTCCACCCTGCTTCTCTAGCACGGCGACAATAATCATTATCATCAAAATACATAAAATATCCCTCGTCCATCAAGCCAATTTGCTCAATTACCTGCCGACGAATTAGAACACAGGCAAAACTCGTCCATTGGGGTTCAAAAGGACTATCAGAGACGGAAATAGGTACATTATAAGAGGAAAATAAACTGGTAATCGGCCCAGTTCCGGCTGAATTAATTAATTCGCTAACTGGGGAATGATTGCGAAAACAGCTAATTTGGGGGGTTCCGTCGGGCCATTCTAAACGGGGACTAATTAATCCTGCTTCTGGATTTTCTGTCATCCCTTTGAGCAATGAAGCGATCGCTCCTGGCCTAACGATAGTATCACTATTAAGGAGCAGATAGTTCTCGGCTGTAACTGCTTTGATTCCTAGGTTATTTCCCGCAGAAAATCCACCATTAACGGGGGAAGGTAAGAGATTAACCCACTCATTCCATTGATGCTGCAAAATCGCTTGTTCTAGAATGGAAAGCGAGTCATCACCTGAATCGTTATCCACTAAAATGACACGATGTTTATTAATGTCTATTTGAGGTTGGAGTGATTCTAAACAGTCAATCACTAGATAGGGTGTGCGATAGTTAATAATGACAATACCGAGATCCATTTTTTTAATCAACTTTTCTCACTTTCCCAGGTTATCATAGGTTCAAACACAATGGTTAAAATTATTAGTTGTCAATCTTTAGGAACACAGCCTGTTTATGATATTGGTGTTCTTCGAGATCATAATTTCTTGTTAGCTAATGGAGCGGTGGCCTCTAACTGTTTTAATAAATCCCATTCTACAGCCTACGCCTATGTTACCTATCAAACTGCTTATTTAAAAGCGAATTATCCTGTGGAATACATGGCAGCTTTATTGACAGCAAGCAGTGACAATCAAGATAAAGTAGAAAAATACCGAGAGAATTGTCAAAAAATGGGTATTAATGTAGAGCCACCCCATATTAACCGTTCTTTTAGAGATTTTACTCCCATTGGGAACGATATCCTTTTTGGTTTATCGGCGGTTAAAAACTTAGGAGAAGGTGCAATTAATACTATTCTTGAAGCTAGAGAAGAAAAGGGGAATTTTGAATCATTAGCTGATTTTTGTAGTCGTGTTGATTTGCGTCTTATTAATAAGAGAGCATTAGAAACATTGATCTATTGTGGAGCATTTGATAAAATCAATAATAATAGAAAGCAATTAATTAATGATCTTGAATTAGTCATATCATGGGCGCAAAAACGAGCTAAAGAAAAAGAAAGTGGACAATTAAATCTATTTGATTTAGTAGAAAATAATAGCACAAAAAATGGGTCTATTAACTCTGAGTTTGAGCAATCACCCAGTTCTGATCCTGTAGCTGATTATCCCTTACCAGAAAGACTAAAGTTAGAAAAAGAACATCTAGGATTTTATGTTTCAGAACATCCTTTAAACTCAGTAAAAAAAGCAGCCGAGATTCTTGCTCCTATTAATTTAAGGGAATTAGAGGAACAAAAGGCTAAACAAAAAGTCAGCGCTGTAGTAATTGTCAATAACATCAAAAGAATTGTTACTAAACAGGGTAAAAATATGGCGTTTTTGACCTTAGAAGATATGTCGGGACAATCAGAAGCAGTAGTTTTTTCTGATACTTATGAGAAAATTGATAATTTACTTGTTGAAGATGCTCATCTGATTGTTTGGGGAAAAGTTGACCGTAGGGATGATAAAGTTCAATTAATTGTAGAAGATACTGAAACTATTGACCAATTAAGAATTATTATGATCAGACTAACTCCTCAACAAGCGATGAATCCTGTTTCACAAAATAGTTTAAAGGGGATTCTCCAAGAACATTCAGGTGATAAAAGTCGAGCTAAAATTCCAGTTATTGCTATTATCGGAACCAGCATTAATCAGCAATTTATTCGCTTAGGGACAAATTATTGGGTACAAAATGAATTTAGTGCCATAACCTCCCTCAATCATGCTGGATTTAATGCTTATACTAGTCCTCTAATGAGCAACTAATGACTTCTAACTCCCTTTAATATCTGTTCATGGTCAATAATAAAGCTAAAAAGTCAATAGATATTGAGACTCTTTTTCCAATAAACCAATCAACTCTTGATTACCTTGACTTTTGGCAATTTCTAATCGATGTTCTAGACTATTACGGATGTTTTCTAGATGGGTTTTAGAAAGACTATTGGTAAAAACTTTCCGAGATTGTTTCACGGGAATTGGACAACTTTCATTGGGTGATTGTCTAGAAATACTAGAAAGTCTTGACATTTGAGAAAAGGATGATTTATCTAATACAATATCTCGATGTTTTCGCAACAAAGACGGTATTTTCAATCCGATATGTCTAGGATAATGGTAGTCTAATCCTTGTCTCAAATTATGACTTAAGAAAGTGGATTGATGATCATCAAAAGCAGAGGTTTGCATAAGTTTTATATTGCGTTATGATGTTAGTCAGAAAAATGACGATAAAAAGGGTTAAGAATGGGAGAAGTATGACACAAAAATGTAAGCTTATTGATGATAAGTTACTCCTCGATAAGTCATAATCTGATCTGAAAAATGATAATTTGAAACTTGACGATAACGAGAGGATTTCCAAATAACCCCCCGATAAGTTCCTCCGATCCCTTCTTCAGTTACTTCTAAAGTGATAGGATTATAATCGTATTTTGTTCCCCGAAATGATAATTTCATCTGAAACTCCTACTATTTTTACTCAACCTTTAAAATGATAAGTATTATGACTCAGGGTCAATGTCAATATTTCATGACTTAAACTTGATCCCCAAGACGATAATTGAACATCATTAGGACATTTCTGTATCTATTGTTACAGTTTTATCTTAAATATTGTATATAAGTTTATAAAAATTTAAGAAACCCTGACTAAATATTCCCCCTTGGGGATCAAAAGTATCAATAGTTCTTAACAAAACTGCTATAACTCATAACGAAGCAAAAACTGGCTTAAATATCGTGAATCAGTCATCAATAAGCAAAAAACAACTAAGAAGACAATTATTAAAGCAACGTCAACTTCTCGAAGAAAAGACTTGGCAAGAAAAAAGCGATTTAATCTGTCAAAATTTGCAATCTTTTCCCTTATTTCAAGAAGCACGTACAATTTTAGCTTATTTTTCCTTTCGTCAAGAACCGATGCTTGATTCTTTGTTCACTGATGGACGTTGTTGGGGATTTTCTCGTTGCGTTGATCAATCCTTGGTATGGCATCTTTGGACTCCTGGAGATACTTTAGAAAAGGGAAATTATGGCATTTTAGAACCCCATCGTGATGCACCTATTTTAAACCCTTGTGAAGTTGATTTAATCTTGGTTCCAGCAGTCGCTTGTGATCACCAAGGATATCGCTTAGGATATGGTGGCGGTTTTTATGATCGTTTATTGAGTTCTCCTCAATGGCAAGATATTCCAACATTGGGGATTATTTTTGATTTTGCCTATATATCGCAAGTTCCAGTTGATCCCTGGGATCGAAAATTAAATGCAATTTGTACTGAAGCGGTAATAGTAACTGTTGATTAACAATTAATAATTATTGGCAATAAGATTTGATCATAGGCCATAATTGATTAACTTGATGATAAAGTTGATGATTCACGCACCAATCCATTACTTTAGTGAGGTTTTCTTTTTCTTTTTCAAAGATTAGACTATGAAACTTGGGAGACATCTCTACATACCAATTAACCCAACGTTCTCTACTTTTTTCTTCAAATTCGGGATAACAATTAAGTTCATTAATTATATATGTTTCAACCAGGGGAAGCAAAAAATATCTTTCCTCTTGATGATCAATTAGTAGCATTTCCTTGAGTTCATTTAAACTATCCTTAACCAGATTAGAATCAGTGATTCCAGTTACTGCCATAATAGCTTTTAGGATGGCTCCATGGGGAAAAAGTGCCAAAGCCATGAGAACTTTATGTGTAGAAGTTCCTTGCAAAGATTCTAAGGATTTCTTGAAGTAAATTTTGGCAAATTTTTGTAACTGTTCAACTTCAGATTGGGTTGATGATTGTTGAGGGGAATCAGATAAAGGTAATATTTGTTTTGGAGGTTCTTCCTTTGGGACAGTTAATAGTTGAGAATTAGAATCTGGTACGGAAGAACTAATAGTAATAGATTTCTGGCTTTCTTGTTCGTTATATAGATGATTTTGCAAGACAATCTTAACATTAGCTTTGCTGACTTTTTCGCCAAAGGTAATAGAAAGTCGTCGCCAAAGTTTCGGTCCAACATCATTCTTGAGATATTCTATAGCATAACCATTATCAGAAGCAATTTCTGGATATTTTTTACCGTTTAAAGTTTCTTGTAGGACTAAGGATTCAATATTCGATAGATGTTTTCCTGTTTCAGAAAAAACCGCTTTATCCGTAAAAATTATCACAACTTTCAAGGAGATTTTTCCGGTTTCTGGTTCCATGTTTACCTCTTTCGATTGTTGAATGGCCATACTCAGAAAACGTAAAATGGAGATTCAATCTGCTATTTCAGTCTTCTTTTTGAGATTTAGACAATAAAAACTTTCAAGTTAATCTTAAATCTTTCATCAACCTTGATTGATAATGAAAGAAAGACCTTGTCGGTACTTGTCTAACTTTAGTCTAAAGGGTCAACTTAACTTTTTTGATTTTCTTTTAGATTTTCTTTATAAGATTACCTTACTTTAAACACAACAAATTTAATTGTTTTATAAAACCATAACTAACCCCTACCTTTCCCTTAAATGCTAGTACAAAAGATTAGACCTCTTGCAAAAG
>DLXW01000170.1:11605-14581 GCA_003448685.1 Cyanothece sp. UBA12306 | reverse complement strand
TAGTTGATGGGTTCCCACTTTAGGACTGCTATTCGTAATGAATTAGATCGGGGAGGACAAATATTTTATGTAGTTCCCAGAGTCGAAGGAATTGAAGAAGTCGCCGGACAATTACAGCGCATGGTTCCCAGTGCTAGAATTGTGGTAGCCCATGGTCAAATGGATGTTAATGAGTTAGAAATGACTATGTTAGGCTTTAATAATGGCGATGCCGATCTTCTCGTTTGTACTACCATTATTGAATCAGGATTAGACATTCCTCGAGTTAATACAATTATTGTCGAAGATGCCCAAAAATTTGGCTTATCCCAACTGTATCAATTAAGGGGAAGAGTGGGAAGATCGGGCATACAAGCCCATGCTTGGCTACTATATCCTAGTAAAGGAGAGTTAACCGAAACAGCGCGGCGAAGATTGAGGGCATTACAGGAATTTAGCCAACTAGGTTCAGGATATCAATTAGCAACCCGTGACATGGAAATTCGGGGAGTAGGAAACTTATTAGGCGCAGAACAGTCAGGACAAATGATGGCCATTGGCTTTGAATTGTATATGGAAATGTTACAAGAAGCCATCAAAGAAATTCAAGGACAAGAAATTCCCCAAGTCGATGAGACTCAAGTGGATCTACAGCTAACCGCTTTTATTCCCTCCGATTATATCTCAGATTTACAGCAAAAAATGGATGCTTATCGGATTATTGCAGTAGCTAATTCTAAAGAAAAATTAGACCAAATTGTAGCAGACTGGACAGATCGCTATGGACCAATTCCTTCTCCTGTTAAGCAATTATTACAGGTAATAGAATTAAAACAAATTGCTAAATCCTTGGGTTTTTCTCGCATTAAAATCGAAGGGAAACAAAACATTATTTTAGAGACTCCTATGGAAGAACCAGCCTGGAAATTATTACAAGAAAAACTACCAAATCATTTACAATCAAGATTTGTTTATAGTCCTAAAAAAGTCACCGTAAGAGGGTTAGGCATCTTAAAACCTCAAAAACAATTAGAAAGCTTAATTGAGTGGTTAAGTAAGATGAAAGGTGCATTACCCCAAATTACCTAAAAATGGTCTAAAATCTTAGAAGTTAGAAGCTAAGAAATGTTAAAATTAGAATTTGACGAATAATTTCAGTTTTGATCCAAATTAATGAATGTAGCAGAACCTTGTTCATGATTCATGACTAACCCAGATGCCGATAATACTCCCTCTAAAATTTTGATTGTTGATGACAAACCAACCAATCTACGGATTTTATCGACAATTCTCACCAAAAAAGGTTACAAAGTACAACCCGTCGATAGTGGGGAACTAGCCATTAAAGCTGCCCAAAACTATCTACCAGACTTGATTTTACTCGATATTAATATGCCCGATCTCGATGGGTATCAAGTTTGTAAAATTCTCCAAGCTAACGAAGAAACTAGCCAAATTCCCATCATTTTCCTCAGTGCGCTTCAGGATGGAGAGGATAAAATGAAAGCCTTTCAAGCTGGAGGAGTAGATTACATCACCAAACCCTTTCAATTTGAAGAAGTGCTGGCCCGCGTTTCTACCCATTTAGCTCTGCAAGCTACCCGCCGTCAACTAAGAGAATTAAATATTAAGCTCGAACAACAGGTTGAAGAACGGACAAAAGCCCTCAAAGCAGCGCAAAAACAAATAATTCATGATGCTTACCACGATCCCTTGACAGGATTACCTAATCGTTCGTTATTCTTGGAAAGGATTAAAGATTCTCTCCAAAAGCTTCGAGAAGAAAAAGATTATTTATTTGCGGTTTTGAGTTTAGATCTCGATCGCTTTAAAGTGATTAATGAAAGTGATGGCCACAGCGTAGGAGATCGTTTATTGATAGCCATCAGTCGTAAACTCGAAACCCTGGTAAGAACAACCGATACAGTAGCTCGTTTGGGGGGAGATGAATTTGCTATTCTTCTCGAACAAATTTCTGATGTCAATGAAGCAATTAAAACAACTCAAATAATCAAAGAACAATTTATTCTACCCTTTAGACTCAAGGAAAGGGATATTTTTACCACACCTAGTATTGGTTTAACTATCAGTTCTCCTAAATATAATCAGCCTGAAGAAGTGCTACGAGATGCTGATATTGCTATGGCTAGGGCTAAAAGAAAAGGAAGGGGACGCTACGAAATTTTTGATCAGGATATGCACACAGAAGCCCTGAAATTATTAAACTTAGAAACTGATTTGCGTAGAGCCATTGAAAATCAGGAATTTGTGGTCTATTATCAACCGATAATGGATTTAGAAAATCCCGCACTTATCGGCTTTGAAGCTTTGATTCGTTGGTTTCATCCCAAGAAAGGTTTTATTTCCCCAGGGGAGTTTATTCCTGTAGCTGAAGAAACGGGTTTAATTATTCCCATTGGCCAAATTGTTTTGATTGAAGCTTGTCGTCAATTAAAAGCTTGGCAACAAGAATTTCCTCAGACTCAAAATTTGACCATGAGTGTTAATTTATCGAGTCAACAATTAAAAGAACCTGAAATCATTAAACAGATTGATAGTAGCTTAGAAATTACAAATTTAAACCCCAGTTGTTTAAAATTAGAAATTACTGAAAGTTTATTAATGGAAAATGCCGAAGTTGCTACCACTATTTTAATGCAACTAAAAGAAAGAAAAATTAAAATATCTCTTGATGATTTTGGTACGGGTTATTCTTCATTGAGTTATCTGCATCGTTTTCCCGTTGATACCCTAAAAATTGATCGTTCTTTTGTCCATTGTATTGGGACACCTGAACAAAATTTAACTATAATTCAATCTATTATGGCCTTGGCACATAATTTAGATATGGATGTGGTAGCTGAAGGGATTGAAACTGAGAAACAACTGATCTTTTTAAAATCATTAGAATGTGAATTTGGTCAAGGTTTTTATTTTAGTAAACCCTTACCTGCTGATGAGATTTCTCAGCACTTCTTCTAAATTCTAAATTCTAAA
>DLXW01000170.1:4864-11389 GCA_003448685.1 Cyanothece sp. UBA12306 | reverse complement strand
ATTCTAAATTCTACATTCTACATTCTAAATTCTACATTCTACATTCTCTTATCCTCCAATTTGAGACATGGTACGATGAGATATTCCCCTATCTGTTCCAGACTCACGTTGTTGAAAATTAATATTAGGTTTAATTTCTAATAATTGAGCAACTTGTTGTTTTAATTGCGGTAATTTTATTCCCTGACGTAAAGCAGTTTTTAAATCAATTTGTCCCGTTTCATTTAATAAACAAGGACGTAACCAACCGTCCGCAGAAAGACGCATCCGGTTACAGCGATCGCAGAAACATTCAGACATTTGACTGATAAATCCTAGGGTTCCTTTAGCCCCTGGAATTTGAAAAACATCTGCTGGTCCGTTCCCCTTAATTCTTGATTCAATTAATCCCCATTTCCCTCGAATTCTTTGTCTAAGTTCCTCCGAAGGAATCCAAGCGCGATCGTTAAATAAATCTGGATTACCAATGGGCATAAATTCAATAAAACGAACGTGCCAATGACGATTAATGGTTAACTGCGCTAAGTCCTCTATTTCCCCATCATTAATCCCAGGAATCACAACCACATTTAATTTTAAAGGAGCAAAACCCACCTCATAAGCTGTTTGTATGCCTTCCCATGTTTGTTGCCATCTACTATAGCCAAAAGTTCCCACAATGCGATCAAAAGTTTCTTGATTTAAAGAATCTAAACTAATATTAATTCTGCGTAATCCTGCATCATGAAGATCTTGAGCCATCCGCGACAGTAAAAAACCATTAGTCGTCATAGATAAGTCTTCTGTTTGGGATAAATTGGCAATTTCTTCTACTAATTGAATTACTCCAGGACGTAATAATGGTTCACCCCCAGTTAAACGAAATTTGGTAAATCCTAGGGGGATAAATACCTCTTTAATTAAATTTAATAATTCTTCCTGACTCAGAAGATCTTGTTGCAAAACATAATCTAGTTCTGCCCCTTGAGGTAGACAATATTGACATCGAAAGTTACAGCGATCAATCAAACTGATTCGGAGATAGTCCACTCGGTTCATAGTTTCTAGCAGTTTTGACTTTGATGAATAATTGATTTTGCTGACAGCTTCCCTCACCTTAACCAGCCCATTTATTTCGCCATTTTACGGTTCCGGTTGAAGCTAAAATCCAGCGACGATTGGTTATGTTTTCTCTTGTCGGAAAGCCATCGGGACGAATTATAGCGTATTTATAGGCGATCGCTTTACCCGCGCTTTCATTAAAGGGAATCTCTCCAAACCAGGTATTCTGATTAATATATTCGAGGGGATAAGCTTTGTCTATGTCCCAATTACCTAGTTCTGGACAGTCTCCCGTGACAACAACGGTTTCCCCCAGGTTAGTTTGTACCCCATTAAGTTGTACACGAACGACCATTTGCCCTGCAACAATCTCTCCTGAATCACTTAAAACAATGACTTCATCAGGGGACAGGTTAAGTCGAGTAATACCTCCCCCAGAGATAGAAACAGAACGGTCTGCTATTACACAATGGTAGTTACCATCACGAAATTCTGTCTTGTCAATATTGATCGTGTTTGCTCCCCCTTTATTGAGGATAACTAAACAACGAGAGTCCCGATAACGCCTGACATAGACATAGATATCATCAGAAAGATACTTTTGTTGTTGACTTCCAAGAGAAATGGCCGGATTTTTCCGCCGTAACTGAGATAATTTGCCGATGGTTTTGTATAAATCGTTGTCTGTATTCCAGTCTGACATCATGGGACGGTTGTAGGGATCATTCCCCCCATTGGTATCATTGTGTAAATATTGTTCTGTACCATAATAAAGACAAGGAATACCGCGACAGGTAAGGATTAAAGCGACAGCTAAGCGTAATTTGTTCCCATTACCATTTAGACTTAGAAAACGACACATATCATGGTTATCAAAAAAGGTAATTAATTCTGTCGCGCTATTGTAATAGTGATCACAGTCAAAAATGGCTTGAATACGATGAAAACCGCCGGATTGATTTTGGGCAATGGCTTCTCGAATGGCAAAACATAAGCCAAAATCAACAATAGACATCCCTGTATCATTAACAAATTGAGGAGAACGGCCATCATTAGGGTGTCCAAAACCCCATTCTCCAAAAGTAAAGAGAGCCGGTTTATGGGTTTTGAGATCCGTCAGAAACTCTTGCCAAAACCACACTGGCATATGTTTTATGGTATCAATACGCAAAGCATCAACACCTTTGTCTAACCATTGTTTAATAGCGGTTTTAATGTAGTTGCGATAATCAGAATTATTTTCATTAAAAGTAGCTAAACCCATCATTTCGTAGCATAATAACTGGTTTTGATCATTCCAGTCACTAATACTGGGATTATGATAATACCAACCATTGCGATCATCGTAATAATCGGCAATGAGTTGACCATCATCGTAAAGTTTTCCTTTTTGTCCGTTAATATCAGGACTACTATGATTACAAACAATATCTAAAATTAGCTTCATTCCTCGTTTGTGCATTTCTGCTACAAGGCGATCAAAAACTGTCTCTTGATAAAGGGAGTTGGGTTCTCCTTTGGCAATAAAACGGGAGTTGATCCGTTTAAAATCTTTTGTCCAATAACCGTGCATTGCTGCACTTTCGGCCATATCTTCTACCTGTTCAAATAAGGGAGATAACCAAATAGCAGTCACACCTAAATCTTTGAGATAATCCAATTTTTGGATTACTCCTTCTAAGTCCCCACCCCAATATTTTCCCCAATGTTGTCGTGAGGGGTCATATAAATTAGGGTTGGGTCCTTCATCATTGTTGAGATCTCCATCTAAAAAACGATCAACAACAATAAAGTAGATAGTTTCTTGTCGAAATTCTACAGAACGAGTGAAAAAAAACTCAAAATCAGCTTCTTTTTCTGGTTCAGTTTTTTGAGAAAAAAGTCCAGCAGCTTGTTCAGCAGTAGTTTTTGAGGAGGAAACCATAAGTCAATTTTTCTTGAATAAAATTTAGCTCTTGAATTAATTTTGCCCTGAAAAGGGTTCACTTTGAGTTAAATTTTAGTTAACTTGATTCCTGCGAATTTATTTAGTATACTCATTTCAATTTAAAGTGAAACACTTTTTCTTATTTTAAACGACTAATAATTTATTGTTTAATTTTAGTGATCGCAGTACACTAACAAATAAGCGTCTAGAAAAACTCTAAACGCTTGCAAGAAAATTAAATTATCAGAAAACTGAATTTTTACAAAGCATTCGCACCGGCAACTACTTCCATTAACTGTTGAGTAATGGCCGCTTGACGCGCCTTATTATAAGATAAGGTCAAAGTCCCAATCAATTGACCGGCATTATCACTAGCATTGCTCATCGCAGTCATTCTAGCAGCCAACTCACTAGCAGCAGCCTCTTGTAGCGCTCTGAGTAATTGGTTGTTAACATACAGAGGCAACAAAGAATCCAGAATTTGGATCGGATCTTGTTCAAAAATCATATCTTGGGGAAAACTGCTCAACTCTTGGGCGATAGTTTCCCGTTCTACCCTTAATTTACCTTCACGGGTAATCAAGCGGAACATCTCATCATCTTCTACTTCCAAACCTTGAAGACTTAAAGGTAACAAAGTTTGAACCACGGGACGAGAACTAATCAAAGAAACAAAGCGAGTATAAATTAACTCTACCCGATCAACCGTCTCCGATAAAAACAAAGACAGCAATTCATCAGCGATAGCTCCTGCTTCATTAGCAGTCGGTATTTGATTTAATCCTGTATAGGTCTTTTCTACAGAAACTGGACGACGGGAAAAATACTGGGTAGCTTTGCGCCCAATAGTAATGAAACGATAATCAAGTCCTTGTTGTTCTAACTCTTTTTGACGTTGTTCAGCACGACGAATTACATAGGTATTGTAACCACCACATAACCCGCGATCGGCTGAAACTACTACTAAAGCAACAGTTTTGACCTGGCGTTGTTGTAGTAAAGGTAGACTAACATCTCCATATTGAAGACGGTTGAGAAGATTAAACAGAACATTCGCTAAATCATCAGCAAAAGGACGAGTAGCAATAACCTGTTCTTGGGCGCGACGCACTTTAGCAGCCGCCACAAGACGCATAGCTTCAGTAATTTTTTTCGTATTTTTGACCGACTTAATGCGATCGCGAATAGCTTTTAAGTTAGGCATAATTTTTTGGGGATCGATGATCAAATAATTGATAGTCAGTGATCGGCCATCCCTTAATTTAAGTTTGAGACAGCCAGACCCTGACCTTAAACTAAATTACGCAGCAAAAGTCTGTTTATATTCCCCAATGGCTTCCTTGAGGAGACTTTCTGCTTCATCAGTGAGTTTCTTCTCAGACCCGATGATCTCAACAAATTTGCCCTTACTGGTCTTAATATAATCCCGTAGTCCAGCAGCAAAGTCGGTTACTTGATCTACTTCAACTTCATCGAGATAGCCATTTAACCCAGCATAGGCTACAGCTACCTGTTCCCATACCGATAAAGGAGAATTTTCGGGCTGTTTTAATACTTGACGTAAACGCTGTCCCCGTGCCAATTGAGACTGGGTAGCTGGATCTAAGTCGGACGCAAACTGGGAAAAAGCTTCTAATTCAGCGAATTGCGCCAATTCTAACTTTAATTTCCCTGCTACCTGTTTCATCGCTTTGGTTTGGGCCGCTGAACCCACCCGACTAACCGAGATACCTGCATTAATTGCAGGGCGGAAACCGGAGTTAAATAAGTCACTCGAGAGGAAAATTTGCCCGTCAGTAATAGAAATTACATTAGTAGGAATGTAAGCAGAAACGTCACCCGCTTGGGTTTCAATCACTGGTAAAGCGGTCATACTACCGCCACCGAGTTGGTCGCTGAGTTTAGCCGCCCGTTCTAATAAACGAGAGTGAATGTAGAATACATCCCCAGGATAAGCTTCCCGTCCAGGAGGACGTTTGAGTAACAAAGATAATTGACGGTAAGCTTGAGCTTGTTTAGACAAGTCATCATAGATAACCAGGGTGGCTTTTCCTTTATACATGAAGTATTCAGCCATGGTTGCCCCAGTGTAGGGCGCGAGGTATTGTAAGGTAGCCGGATCATTGGCATTAGCAGCCACCACGATGGTATAATCCATCGCCCCCTTTTCTTCAAGGGTTCCCACTACTTGGGCTACTGTAGAGGCTTTTTGTCCGATGGCTACATAAACACAAATTACGTCTTCGGACTTCTGGTTAATAATCGTATCGATCGCGATCGCGGTTTTTCCGGTTTTGCGATCGCCGATGATCAATTCCCTTTGTCCCCGTCCGATAGGAATCATGGCATCAATAGCTGTAATTCCGGTTTGCATTGGTTCACAAACCGATTTACGGGCAACAATACCAGGGGCCATCGATTCAATTAATCGGCTTTCGGTGGTGGCCACGTCTCCTTTACCGTCAATGGGAATACCCAAGGAATTTACTACTCTGCCGATCAAGGCTTCTCCTACAGGTACTTGAGCGATCTTTCCGGTGGCTTTAACCGTACTTCCTTCTTGAATGCCGAACCCTGTTCCCATTAAAACCGCCCCTACATTGTCTTCTTCGAGGTTAAGGGCGATCCCAATAGTTCCATCTTCAAATTCCAGGAGTTCCCCCGCCATGGCCTGTTCTAAACCATAAATACGGGCGGTTCCGTCTCCTACTTGCAGAACTGTTCCTACGTTGGAAACTGTGACAGTTTGATCGTAAGATTCAATCTGCTGGCGAATAATGCTACTAATTTCGTCGGGTCTGATGCTAACCATAATTGGATTGTCTTAGAAATTGCAATGAATACTAAAGAAACACAAAACACCTAAGCTCGGCTGCCTAGGCTAAAACCAATACGGCGAAGTTGGCCCCGCAGACTGGCGTCAAAAACTTGAGATCCTACTTTGATGGTGACTCCACCAATTAAATCGGGATCAATTTTGGTTTGGATTTCTACTCCTTGGGCCCCAGTAAGTTCTTTAATTTTCTCAGAGACATCCCGACTTTGTCGGTCGTTGAGTTCTTTAGCTGAGGTTACTTCGGCTAGTACCGTATTGGTGAATTTTCGCAGCAGGGTTAAATATTGCTGACAAATTGGCTCGAGTAAGATAATCCGCCTTTTATCAATTAACAGCATGATAAAATTGAGAAAGTAGGGATTAGCCGTTCTTTCCATCATCTGTCTGAAAATTGCTTTTTTTTCCGTATCTTTGGCCACTGGTGAAGTAATCAATCCTCTTAGATCTGGTGATTGTTCCAACAGTGCCGTTAAAGTACGGCATTCATGTCCAAAGGGTTCGGTCAGATTTTGGGACTGTGCCAGGGTCATTAAGGCCTGGGCATAGGGTTCAGCAATGGCACTGCTAACGATTGAACCTTTCATGATTGACCTCCTAATTGAGCGATACTGCGATCAATTAATTGCTGTTGGATGCCATCATCTATCCGTTCTTTGAGTTGGTTTTCAGCTTTTTCTAAAGCCATTTGAGCAATTTGCTGTTTCAATTGAGCAATGACTCG
>DLXW01000170.1:0-4690 GCA_003448685.1 Cyanothece sp. UBA12306 | reverse complement strand
CAATTGAGCAATGACTCGTTCTTGTTCACTGCTTAGGTCGGCTGCAGCTGTTTCTTTAAGACGGGCAACATCCTGTTTACTTTTTTCAGTAATTTCTGCTGCAGCGTTGATGGCTCTTTCTTTAGCTGCTTGACGAATACGTTCAGCTTCTGCCTGGGCTTGGGTTAATTTTTTCTGTTCTGTTTCTAAAGCAAGGGCTGCTTTACGTTGGCGTTCTTCAGCTTCTTGAATGGCTTCGGCAATTTGCGAGCGCCGTTCGGTGAGAATTTTGCCTAAAACTTTCCCGCCATAGAAGATCAATAAGCCAACGAGAATAGCTAAATTCAGCAGGTTCGTTTCTAGAATGTTTAAATCTAAGCCGAACCCCCCCTCGCTAGCCTCATGGGCTTCTGTGGCTAATATTAAAAAAGAATCGATCATACCGATTATCAATGGTGAAAACTCAATGGATGGGGTCGTTTACTTGACAAATTCAGGCCCTAGAAGTTTTTCTAGAATTTGGCGGCTTAAGACATCTACCTGTTGTTCTAGAACTCCTAGTGCTGCTTGGCGTTGTTGGGCAATCTCTTGGGCGGCTTCCTCTTTTTTGGCTTGGGCTTCTCTCTGAGCATTAGCAATAGTTTCGGCCGCTATTTTTTGGGCATCAGCTTGGGCTTTAGCAATCACTTCTTGAGACTGTTTACGAGCATCTGCTAGCTGTTTTTCGTATTCTTGGGCCAATTCTTTGGCTTTAGCTAGGCGTTCTTTTTCATCAGTCTCTTTGTCGCGGATATAATCTGCCCGTTCGTCTAATGCCTTATTCAGAGGTTTGTAAAAAATCCCATTGAGGATCACCACCAACAGAATAAATTGAACAGCCATTAAAGGCAAAGTTAGATCAAAATCAAACATTGTTTTGCTTTTCCCATAATATTTCACTTAAAATCTCAAAGATCACCAAAACGAGGAGATCTTTACTTGAGTATTTTGGGGGACAAGTAGAGACGGGGTGATGAAGTCGCCAAGGTCAGGAGTTAAATGCCTTTGTTGAATGACTGCATTTATCTACCTATTTGACCTGATGAGGTATTAGGTAAAAGCAGCAAGGCTTATTCGGTAAGCTCTTGCCTTTTGCCTTTTGCCTTTTGCCTTCGGCGATAGCCGCGTCTCTACTATTGCAAAACCGCTTAAGCGAAGGGGTTGGCGAAGAGTAAAACTAGAGCGATAACCAAGCCATAGATGGTTAAGGATTCCATGAACGCTAAGCTTAACAATAAAGTTCCACGGATTTTGCCTTCTGCTTCGGGTTGACGGGCAATTCCAGAAACAGCTTCTCCAGAAGCATTACCTTGACCAAAACCAGGTCCGATAGCAGCTAAACCGACGGCGAGGGCAGCAGCGATGACTGAAGCAGCAGCAACTGTTGGATTCATTGTGATTCTTCCTTGTTTATTGACAGTACAAATTTTGAGTTTAGTTGTCGGGTTGACAACCGCCAAGGGCGTAGTTCCCAAACCATAACTGTTGATTGACTTTGTGGGTTAGAACTCCCAATTTGTCAGATCAATCAGTGTTCTAGAGTTCAGCAATTCTAGATTTTGAATTGTGAAAATGAACCCATCTGATATTGTCCTATGTTTTGACCATATTTCAGTAACAGATTCTCGTCAATTTCTGATCCATTTTCTAGCTTTGCTTTCTCTCAAGAGGATTAATGTTCTTCTTCGTGTTCTGATTCGATCGCTTCGTGAATATAAGCCCCCGCTAAGGTGGCAAATACTAAAGCTTGAATCGCACTGGTGAATAACCCCAAGGCCATAATGGGTAGGGGAATGAACAAAGGTACTAGAAACACCAATACCGCTACCACTAATTCGTCGGCGAGAATATTCCCGAATAGACGAAAACTTAGAGATAGGGGCTTGGTGAAATCTTCTAAAATCTTGATCGGCAAGAGAACGGGAATTGGCTCTACATAATGGGAAAAATAGCCTAATCCTTTTTTGCTCAGACCAGCGTAGAAGTACGCTAGAGACGTTAGTAGTGCTAAGGCAACGGTAGTATTGATGTCGTTGGTGGGAGCGGCTAATTCTCCTTCGGGTAGTTCGATTACACCCCAAGGAATTAAGGCTCCTGACCAGTTGGAGACAAAGATAAATAGGAACAAGGTGCCAATAAAGGGTAACCAAGGCCGATATTCCTTTTCTCCTAATTGGTTTTTAGCCAAATCACGCAAAAATTCGAGGACATATTCCATGAAGTTTTGCATGCCACTGGGTATCCTTTGGATATTCTGTGTGGCGGCTAAGGAGGCGATCACCAATAGGCCAATGACAAACCAGGAGGCCACGAACACTTGTCCATGTAACCGATAGTTGCCAATTTCCCAATACCAATGTTGACCAACTTCTAACGAAGCAAGAGGAAATGTTTGTACAACACTCAAACCATCTAACATTGTCATTCGGTGAGATTTACTTAATCAAAATAGGGGATTTAACCTTTTCCATTGCCTGATCCCTATTGCTTAGATTCGGGTGTAAAAACACTTTGGAGCATATAGATGATTATGGCAGCTTTATAGGTCAAAAATCCCAAGAAAACTGGTAGTATATGCAGTTTTTCCCATTGACTGGCTACGACAATTAACACCACAAATAATCCCATCCCTCTAGTTCCCATCCTTTTGTTGGCTGAACCGAGTTGTTCTACATCCCCTGCTAATAGTTTGAGATAAACTATGCCAACGAAGGCTCCTACTAAGTAATTAAGAGCCAAATCTAGGGAATAGGCAATCCAGACACAAATAAAGATGATTCCCGTCAGAGATAAGCTCAATAACAACAGATTTCGTTGCAATTGATAATAGTCTCCCATGGGATCGACTGAGGCTGAAACTGTTTTAGCAGTTGGGTTTTGAGGGTCAATTACGGCCATATTGATGGGGCTTGCTGAAGCTATCAGAATCAGTGACTAACACTAATAGCGAACCGTCAGTCATGATACCACGGAAGAGTCACCCCTTAGATAATGTCCTCATTGTTCAAAGTCTAATCGAGTAAGTAACTTATCGCGAAGTCGTTTAAACATCAGCCTAGTAGCCATTAAGCTAATGCGAGTCATAATCGAGGAGAATCTTTGATTATTAGTTATTATTTTCCGGAAAATAATCCATATCTAAAACCTGATCTTGAGTAAAAGGACAATCAACAGGAAAAGCTTGTTTCGGTAAATTAGTTTCATTGACAGCAGCTCTCCGTGCTTTTTGATAGCAGTCTGGGAAAATTTCTGCTAAATAAGGTTTTAAACTAGGGCTATCTTTTACAATAAGTTCTAATTGTTCTCGTTGTTCATCAATAGTATTTATCCAGCTATTTGTCCGTTTTCCTTGTTGATATTTCCATTTCAGTAAGTGCATTAATAAAACCTTTAAACGACTAAATACCTCCCGTCTATTATTTCGTCCCATATCTGAAATTTCTTCAATTAAATTATCTAGATCAAGCGCGCCTAAATCACCTTTTTTTAAGTGATTTACCGTTTGCTCAATCCACAAATTAAAATCAGTTTCATAAAGCTGTGATAGTTGGGTCTTCATTTTGCTTTTTGCCGATTGAGAAGGTTAATATAAAACGTATTTTAAAAAGTCAGTGTTAAAAGAAAAAAATGATAAAACTGTTACAAGCAAAAAATGGTTAATCTATCAGACGATTATCTAAAGCAAACCGGACTAATTCAGCGCGGTTATTGGTATCGGTTTTACGCAGTAAGCTACTAACATATTTTTCTACAGTTCTAGAACTTAGATGAAGATTTTGTCCAATTTCTCCATTAGAGAGTCCTTTAGCCAATAAATTGAGAACTTGAGTTTCGCGTTGGGTAAAATGTAAGGATTTGAGCAGAGAAGACTCTGTAAGGTCTCCCTCTTTGGGAATATCCAAATTAGATGGGTTTTGAGATTCTCTAGAAGAAAAACGCCATTCTGATTGAATCATCTGGCTTTTTTCTAACAAGTTACGGATAACTGCTTTGAGTTCATCCATTTCAAAGGGTTTTGGCAGATAAACATCACATCCTACCTCATAACCTTGTATACGTTCTTCTTTGCTACCCCGTTCCGTCAAAAAAACTACAGGAAGGAGGCGAAATTGGGGTAGTTGACGTAGATGACGTACCAGAGTATAACCGTCTTTTTGGGGCATTTTAATATCAGAAACTAGAAGATGGGGGTGATAAGTTCCCAATAAGGACAAAGCTTCTTCCCCATTTTGAGCAGTTATAACTGAATAACCATAAAGTTCTAGATAATCTTTAACAGCTAAGCGAATTCCTGGGTCATCATCAGCAATCAGAATAAGTAATGGCATACATAATTAGCTCGTTTAATCCTTTTAATCGAAGGTTTTCAAAAGCGTTAGGTGATTTAACCATATTTTAACCTTTTGGTTTGAGGTAAACTAAGGCTTGTCGCCAAATTAGAGTTGATTGTCCAGAATCATCAGTTATATAGACAGATTGAACATCTTGCCACATAATTGTTCCTTCTACTATCTGATCGGTACTTAGCTTAACTTCTACCTTTTGTTTATCTTTAATCCAAGTTTGAACTAAACGAGTACTAGGTAGACCCGTATTGAATTCGTCCATTGTTTTTTAGATTACCAGTGTAATTTTTATGCTTCCAGTCTAGTGACCTCCTCCCGACGCTGAT
>DLXW01000214.1 GCA_003448685.1 Cyanothece sp. UBA12306 | reverse complement strand
AGTCAGTAGGGGCTTAATAATATTAAGCCCCTACAGAAGTTGTTTCTGTGACCAGGATTTAAGCCTCGCGTCAAGAACTTTTCGCTTTAAAAATCTAGGTTTTATACCCAATTTTTCTAATAAATTTTAATATGTAAAGGTCAAATCAGTTCGCTTTAATTAAAAATTACTCAATTAAAAATTACTGCTCAATTATTTTTTTAATTTTTAATTTTTAATTTTTAATGACAAACTGGTCAACTGTACTCCAAAAAACGAACTCAGGTAAAACTTAGGATTTGTCCCTTTTGCTGATACGATAGCAGTCGAAGTATGTTTAGGCCAGACTCTTTGTTTCAAATCTAAGTAAACAAAGCTTTCTACTGCTAACTTGTGCTATATATTATGTCCCAACTAAATTACGTCTTAACCCTTTTTATTAGTCACGTTATTCAATCGTTACCATTTCTCTTATTGGGGATAATAGTTTCGAGTGGATTATTAGCCTTTGTCGATGAACATCAAATAGTGACTAAATTACCCCGTAATCGGATTTTAGGGGCGATTTTTGGCAGTAGTTTAGGCATGATTCTTCCCGTAGGCCAATATGGCAATATTCCCGTCACGCGAAGGTTGCTACTACAGGGAGTTTCCCTTCCAGTTTGTGTGAGTTTTTTGATTGCGGCTCCCACCATTAACCCTTTTGTCATTGCTATGAGTTGGACAATTTTGGCAAATCATCCTCGACTAATGTTTTTGCGGATTTTGGGAGCATGGCTCATTGGCGTTATCATGGGTCTAATTTTTAGCGCCTATCCTAATAAACCCCCCAGTGAGACAGAAAATATAGCTCCTTTAGCGATCTATTCTACCTTGTTGCAATCGGGAACCCTCTTACTTGCCTCTGAAACCTCTCAACCCCTACATCGAGCTGGTAGCTTAATCTATGAGTATCAAGATGCACTAACCCTTCCTAAAAGTTTGCCAAGACGACTCTATTTATTTGCTGATAATCTTATTCGAGAGTTTCTTGAACTCGGAAGTATTCTGATAGTGGGATGTGGTATTGCTGCTACTATTCAAGCGTTTTTACCCGAAGAACAATTATTACAATGGGGACAGACCCCTGTAACTCAAATCCTTGTCATGTCGGTTTTTGCTTCTGTCTTGTCCGTCGGTTCTTTGTGGAATCCCTATTTTATTAATCCCCTCAATTCTACTTTTATTTATGGCTCTAATTTAGCTTTTCTGTTATTGAGTTCTTTAATTGATCTCAAAACTATTGCCCTACTTTTTATAACTTTACGTCCTAAAATAGCAATTTATCTGCTGATTCTAGCCACACAATTAATACTTTTACTCTGTTTTGCTATTAATTTTTATTTCAGTTAAAAAGAAAAGTCTGTCACAATATATCCAATCAATATGAAGAAATTACTTGATGCTCCAAATGTAAACTTTAATTGCAATTCTGAAATTTTTAGGTTCAAGATGATAAATTAGTAATTGAAGCATAAGTAAAGCTTCATCAACAGCAGATAGCTAGCAAGGTTAAACAACTTAAGTCAAAAAGGAGAATGCCCTGTTTAAGTTCAAATCTGTCTCGTTAACTCGCAATAACAGCAACCAAACTAGAGGCTTATATTTCCTCAAGTAGATCAAAGGGAGCAAGGCAATTGAATCAAGGTTCAAAGCATCTCCAAACAGTCTCAATCAATTAGAGGAAATCGCTGAGGGACTAGAATCAGGTTGCTGTTATTGTATTGGAAAAAATGATAGTCTTTTGTCTTTACCAAAGTCCAAGCTGCATCCTTAATGGACTAATCATTTTAATCGTCAAAAAGTTTATATTCGTTATATCTTAACCCATTCAGAATACGACAAAAATAAATGGAAAACTTGACCACACTTCTTTAATGTTGGGTTTCATTCCTCAACCCAACATATAAATCGGAGATCGCTATTTTAGACACCTTTAAGGCAGTACCAACGAGGAAATTTTTCTTGAGTAGTTAAGTAAAATTTTTGATTGACTTCTCGCATAAATTCATCAACTGCATCCTTGACGGGTGTTTTACCTTGGGGTGTGAAAAGATAATCATCACCCGAGAATAAGCCTCCCTCCCGAACTTTGGGCCACCACAGATGAAGATCTTCCTTCACATACTTATAGCCATGGTTACCATCGATAAATATAAAGTCAAGCTCACCATCATCAAACTCAGTGACAGCATCCTTACTGGTCTTCCTAATTATGATACTTCTTTCCTTAAACTTTGATAGGCGACTTACGGTTGACTGATACCTTTTATTCTGTTCTTCCTGAGGTGCATTACCCCCATCGTAATATTCCTCTTTTGAAAAAGCCTGCCACGGATCAATAGAGTAAAGTAAGCTTAAGTTAGATTGGCTCAAAATCAGTTCTGAGAAATCACCAAGCATTACACCAATTTCGACACCTTTCCCAGTAAGTTCTAAACGTTTAGCTAAGTCTGGAATTCCACCCTTGCGCTCAACTCGAACATCAATTGTTTTATTACCTACTTGATAGCGAGTTGGGGCTGGGGAAGCGGCCTTAAACGTGGAGTAAATTATATGTTTAAATTCTTGACGAATACGTGAAAAAACTGTCATTAGTATACCTCGATTAATTCAAGATTATTGAGAATAATGGACTAGACTTCAACAGATAGAGTGTAAGCTTCAAATAACCAGTTCATTGCCCCCATCATAGTTCATTATTGTCCCTTAATCGATGTTTTGACTTCTTCCCAGGTCAGAAAATTATCTGGATTAATTTCAGAGTCATCAATTGTGCGATCTAGCTCTCGCTTTTGCGTCTCTGTTAAATTAGGATAAGCTTGCTCAACTGCAATACTATCCCAAATAGCTTGCACCAGCAAGATTCTATCTTCAATACTTAGAGAAGTAATTTCATTAAGCTTAGCAGTGATATCCATACCAAAAACCTACTTTGAGAAACAATAGCGTGTAATCTTCAAATAACCCGTTCATTGCCCCCATCAATGGGAATTTGTGCAGCCGTTGTTTTGGCAAACAAATCACTACAGAGATGAGCAACAATTTCGGCTACATCCTGACTGGTAACTTCCACTTTCAAGACATTATTAGTTTTATATTCTTCTATAGTAAGGCCATAATGATCGGCGCGGGCTTGTAAGACTTCCTCGCTCCAAATTCCCGTATCAAACACCCCATTAGGATGAACTGAATTAAGGCGAATATTATCTTTACCCCATTCTAAAGCAGCCACGCGAGTTAACTGATTTAAGGCTGCTTTAGAGGCAGAATAAGCCGCCACCCCAGGCCCTGGTGCAGGAACATTTTTGGAGCCAATAATGACCACTCTACCCCCGTTAGGAGCTAATTTTAAGAAAGGATGGCATTCTCGCATCAAGACTAAATTAGCATCCAAATTAATGGACATCACCCTTCGCCATGCTTCCGTAGCAAGTTCTTCTATGGCGCGTGCTGGGGGGAAAATTCCGGCGTTAAGAATTAACATATCCAGTCCCCCAAAAGTTCTTATCGCGCTTTCTAAGGCGTTTGTCAGGGCATTTTCATCGGCAATATCGCAGGGAATACCACAAAAATCAGGGCGTTTATATAAGTCTGCGATCGCCTCATTAATATCTAGTCCCACCACCGCAGCACCTCGTTGTAACAGGGAGTCCACACAAGCTTTCCCAATACCCGAAGCTGCTCCCGTAACCAGGGCTATTTCCCCGGAAAAAATTGGTGGTGTGCCTCCCTTGGCTAATTTTGCCTGTTCGAGTTCCCAATATTCCATATCAAAGAGATCTTGAGGATTTAAGGCCTGATAGCCTCCGAGCAGTGTAGAGCGTTGGATAACATCGATTGTATGGTGGTAAATATCCGCTACAATGGCTGCTGCCTTGGCATTACGACCAATAGTACACATTCCCAATTCAGGGTCGAGAATGACCCTAGGAGCGGTGTCTAACATAGTTTTGGGATTTTTGGCCTGGGTTACATGGGCTTTAAAATAGTCTTGGTAAGCTTGAACATAACCTTCTACATCTCGACCCAATAGGGGTACACTCTTAGTACGAATGACGTGGTCTGGTGTAGCAGGGCCTTGTTGAGAAATTTCAGCAATATCTCGACGTTGGGCAAAAGCTAGAGTTTGGCTATTACAATGAAGTGAGGCAATTACAGGAAACCCGGCGGCTTTTGAGACTTCAGATCTCAGGGAAGCAATGGTTTGACTGAGGCTGTTTTCTGGTTGGATAACGGGGGTTGTTGGTATTTCCCAAGCATTATGTTGCTGTAAATAATCTTCTGCTAAGCTTACTAATTCAATCATCCGTTCATAGGATTCTTGGGCTGTTTCGCCAAAGGAAAAAATGCCATGATTCATTAATACCATACCGATAGTCTGTTTTTTGGCTTCAGCAGCGAATTTTTCACCACACAGACGGGCCAGATCAAAACCTGGCATAATGTAGGGTATGTAAACCACGCGATCGCCATAAATTTCTTGCATTCGTTCCCAACCTGTGGCGGTATTAGTGATAGTAACTACAGCATCGGCGTGGGTATGATCGACGTATTTGTAGGGTAAAATGGCATGGAGAATGGTTTCTACTGATGGAGAGGGAGCATTAGCCTTGGTCATCTGGGTTTTCAGTTCATTGACCATTTGGGAGTCGGATAAACTCGAAAGTTTGGCTAATTTTAAAAGATGCTCCATTCTCACAGGAGAAAAACCCGCTTCTTCGATGGTGGCTAAGTCCCAACCACTCCCTTTAACGTAGAGAATATCTTCTACTTCTCCGACTAAGTTCTCTTCTCGAATTTTAACCGAAGTATTACCTCCTCCATGGAGAACTAAAGAAGTATTTTGTCCTAATAATCGGGATGTATAGACTCTTAAAGCCAAATCACCTTTATATTTAGCTGCTTCTTGGTTATTCCACAAATTTTTCATGGTCTTATCACTATAATTAGTTTAAAATTTAATAATCATCCCGATAACAATTGTACCTAAGTTTCATGAAAAATAATAATAAATATTTATTATTATTTATACTATATTTTTAACTTTGATTTAGCAACTTACATAATTAATTGACTTCTTGACGTAATGCCCTAGTTTGTTCCAAAATTTTCTCTACATCTTCATTAGATAAACGTTGAACATAATTAATTTTAATTTCGTCAAGTAGGGCATTAATTAATTCTTCTATTTGTTCTATACTTTGTTGACATTGCATTTCACTAGACATAGTTTTAGTAAATTTATCAGCCAGTTTTTCTAATAATTCATTAAACCGAGGATCTTCGATTAATAGTTGTTGCATTCCTTGAGATAAACTTTGATAAAGTTGGGATACCAGTCCTTGAGTAAATTGAGTTTGTAGAGATTTTAAACCAGGTAAATTTTCTATGTTTTGGTAAGCAGGAGTTTGGGTTAAAACTTTGTCAACATTATATTGCAAAAATGCTTCTGCTTCTGGACGGATTTCTGGTAGAACTTTTTCCACAATTAAATGGGCAACTAATTTAGTGATTTCCGCAGTTTCATTAATATCATTAATATCAATGTAAGCATTAGCATTACTTTGCATAACTAGATTACGGATAGTTCCTCCGTCAATAGAAGATTGAACTTGATTAATAATTTGAATTACCACAACTTCGGTAATATCTTGAGCAATTCCCGCTACAAAACCTTGACTAGCTTGTTTTTGAATTGCTTTCATGTCAATTAATTTTGATTCATTTAAGCGAATGATTAAAGGAATAATTCTTAACCAACGAACCAAGGGAACGAGTAGGAAAATATCGTACCAACGCCATAACATGGCATCGAACCAACTAACTCCTGTATGACGACGACTAATATACCAAGTTCGTGTCATAAATTCCACAAAAAATATCAGAAAAAAGGGAAAGTCAAGCAAACCAAAATTATTGACTGGTTCTCCATTTTCTCCCACTGGACGATAATAATTGGTTGCTATTAATGGCTTAATTTGTTCATCAAAAAAATTTAATTCATTTCTCAGTCCATTTTCTTGCCAATTTTGACGACTCCAGAAAATCCTAAAAGATTCTTTTGCTGAAGCATCTTTATCGTCAAATACGTGTTCTCGCATTTTATTTTTTATTCTTTCTAAAGCACCCGTTTTATCAGCAATCTCAAAAGGATTTTGATCAACCATTATTATACTATTTTGACGGAGTTCAGCGAGAATATTATCAATTCTTTGATCCTCAGTTGGATCTCCTGGTTGATTAATGGTTTGATCAATAGCATGATTAAGTTCATTGACAAGTTTTAAATAATTTTCTGTATATCGGTAGGGTTCAATACCTTTAACCCAATCATAGTAAGGGGTCAAAGAAAATGGTAAAATCTTCAGAGGTAATTTAGGAATTTCTCGTTCAAATGTGCCGATTTTTAGATATAATTGTACTCTTCCTTGTAACCAAAAATCTCGTAAAGGAATATAAGTTAAATCAAAAATGACTAAAGCATAATTAATCAATACTAACAAAGCCATGATTTTTTCAAACCATCTTTGAGGGCTGGATGATTTTGATTTTGAAGAAGCAGAAATTTTAGTTAAAGTCATAATCAATTTACGGGAATAGTCAATAGTTAGACAATACTTTAAAAAAAGTTGTTAACAGTGAACTTAGTCAAGGGACAACAGACAAGAGTTATAAATAACAAACTTGGTCTATTAGACAGGTTCAACTAATTAAGGATTATTGTTATAATATAATAGCGATATTCCCATAAATCAAGGTTAGTACATTATCCATATTTATTTTATCTTTATTTATGACTAATCATAATCTAAATTATTAAAAACAAGCAATGAATTTGAGTAATACAAAAACTTATAATTACAAAGTTGGTGGAAGTTTATCTTTTGACCACCCTACTTATGGAGAACGCCAAGCAGATAAGGAGTTATTAGAATCATTAAAAATAGGTAAGTTTTGTTATGTTTTTAACTGTCGTCAGATGGGAAAATCTAGTTTAAGAGTTCGCACCATGCACCAACTTCAAGAAGAGGGAATGAGTTGTGCATCCGTTGATATTACGAGTTTGGGTAGTGATATTAACCAACAACAATGGTATAGTGGAATTATTACCCAATTATTTCTTGGATTTAATCTAGTTGGGAAAATTAATCTTAAAGTTTGGTTGCGAGAAAGAAAAAATTTATCGGGGGTTCAAAAATTTAATCATTTCCTTGAAGAAGTTTTACTAATTCATTGCAAGGGAGAAAAAATTTATATTTTTATTGATGAAATTGATAAGGTTTTAAGTCTTAATTTTTCCCTAGATGATTTCTTTACTTTAATTCGATTTTGTTATAATCAAAGGGCAGAAAATAAAAGCTATGAACGTCTTATATTTGCTTTATTCGGAGTTGCCACTCCTTCCGATTTAATTCGAGACAAAACCCAAACTCCTTTTAATATAGGTCAACCAATCGAATTAACAGGTTTTACCTTAGAAGAAGTTCAGCCATTAATTCCTGGATTAATAGCTATTACAGAATCTCCAAAAAAGGTTTTAAAAGCTGTTTTAGACTGGACAGGAGGACAACCTTTTTTAACCCAAAAAATATGTCAAATACTATTAAAAAATAACGCCAAAATTCCTGAAAATCAAGAAATAGAAACTGTTGCCAAAATTGTACAAGAATCAATTATATTTAACTGGGAATCCCAAGATGAACCCGTACATCTAAAGACGATAAGAGATCGCCTATTACGTAATGAAAAACGCACAGGAAAACTCCTAGGGTTATATCAACAAATTTTGCAACAAGGCTCAATTGAAGCCGATGATAGCCCAGAACAAACAGAATTACGCCTTTCGGGATTAGTGGTTAAGCGCAATAACTTTCTGATAGTTTATAATAAAATTTATCAAGAAGTTTTTAACCATAAATGGGTTAGTAAAGAACTAGAACAAATTCGTCCCTATTCAGAATCTATTACTGCTTGGATTGCTTCTAACTATGAAGATAATTCCCGTTTATTGCGAGGACAAGCGTTAAAAGATGCCTTGGGTTGGGCGATGGATAAAAATTTAGGCAATATTGATTACCAATTTTTAACAGCTAGTCAAGATTTAGATAAAAGAGAAGCCGAATCAAACTTATTAGCTCAAAAAAAAGCCAATGAAATTTTAACTAAGGCTAATCAAAAAGCACAAAATATGATCCGTATTGGATTAGGAATTTTGGCGGTTTCTTTAGTAGGTGCAATCATTTCTTTTAGCCAAGCAAAATCAGCTATTAAAAAGCAGCAAGAAGCCCAAAAAGGAAGTCAACTAGAACAAATTGGAGATAGTGCTAGAAGACAATTTGAATTTGAACAACTTGATGGTTTGTTATCAGCAATGGAAGGAGCGCAACAATTAAAATACATGGTTAAAGATCAAAGAATATTACAAGATTATCCCGCTACCAGTCCGATTACTTCCTTAGAACAAATTCTTGATCGTATTCACGAAAAAAATAAATTAATTGGTCATCAAGATGCTGTTAATAGTGTTAGTTTTAGTCCCAATGGCCAATTAATTGCTACTGCTTCAAGTGACGGAACTCTTCGTATTTGGGACTGGCAAGGACGGCAAAAAAAGCTTATCAATGGACATCAAGGCAATATTTACAGAGTTGTTTTTAGTCCCGATGGTAAAAGTATTGCTACTGCATCCCAAGACAATACTGCAAAATTATGGAATTTACAAGGACAAGAATTAGTAACTATTAAAGGCCATGATTCATCCGTTTATAGTATAGCTTTTAGTCCTAATGGAAAATATCTATTAACTACTTCTAGAGATAATACAGCTAGAATTTGGAACTTACAAGGAAAGCAACTTGCTATCTTGAAAAGCCATGAAAAATCCATTGATCATGGCCTATTTAGTCCTGATAGTCAACGCATTGCTACTGCTTCGCGAGATGGAACTGTCAAGGTCTGGAATAATCAAGGAAAACTATTAAAAACTTTAAAAGATAATGTCAACTCTTTTTATAGTGTCAGTTTTAGTCCTGATAGCCAAAGATTAGCCGCTTCTGCTAAGGATGGAACGGTAAAAGTTTGGGATAATCAAGGAAAATTACTTTTAAACCTCAAAGGACATCAAGAATTAGTCAAAAATGTTACATATAGCAAAAATGGCCAATGGATCGCTACTGCTTCGAGTGATGGAACTGCTAGAATATGGAATAGTCAAGGGGTCGAAGTGAAGGTTTTTAGGGGACATCAAGATCCAGTTTATGATGTTGCTATTAGTACCGATGGACAAAGTTTAGCTACTGCATCAAGTGATGGAACAGTTAAACTTTGGCAAGTTAACTCTACAACAAAACAAGGTTTTAAAACTATTAATAATTATGTAACTGCAATGAGTTTATCATCTAATGATCAATTGTTAGCAATTGCCTCAGAAAATGGACAAGTTTATTTATGGAATTTACAAGGTGAAAAAATACTAGAATTTGAAGCTCATAATAGCGGAATTAATAGTTTAAACTTTAGTTATAATGGTCAAAAGATTGTCACAGCTGACAATAATGGCTGGGTTAAATTATGGGATAAACAAGGTAATTTATTAATGAAATTATTTGATGACTCGGTTAGAATTTATGATGTTAGCTTTAATCCTGATGGTAATTTATTAGCAATAGGTACCCGTTCAGGAGAAGTTTGGCTATGGGATATTAACAATTTTTCACCTAAATTAATCAACAAATTCAATGCTCATCAAGAAACTATTTATCAAATTAAATTTAGTTCGGATGGACAAAGTATAGCTACAGCTTCTAGCGATAAATCTGCAAAATTATGGGATTTACAGGGAAATTTACAACAGGAATTTTTAGGACATAAAGATCAAGTTAATGATTTAGCTTTTAGTCCTGATGGCCAATATTTATTAACTGCTTCCAAAGATAGTACCTCAAAATTGTGGGATCTTCAGGGAAATATTTTAAAAACTTTAAAAAGTGATCTTTTCCCCGTTTCCCGTGTTAAATTTAGCCCTAATGGTCAAAGATTAGCTACTGCATCGAGAGATGGAACTATTAGATTATGGGATCTTCAAGCTAACCTTCATAATAAAATAAAAGGTCATCAAGAGTCCATTGGGGAACTACAATTTAGTCAAGATAGTCAGCGACTGATAACGGTAGCTAGGGACGGTACAGCTAAAATTTGGCTCATACAAGAAGAGTTTACTCGCTTGGAAAATCTCTTAATTGAGGGATGTACATGGTTGCAAGATTATCTAGTAAATCGTCCGGAAGAAAAAGCTAAACTAAAGGTTTGTAAATAATTGATCAAATTAGTCTAAGCTAGTTAGCTTTTAATTTTGGGAACATGATAATTTTTTTGTGTATTACAATTTTTTAGATTATATTTAGAAGTTTTATAATAGAATAAATATAAATCCATGTTACTTTACCTAAAATACAAACTTTATGCTCAAAAAAATAGCTTATTTAGCACCAGAAATACCCTCATTATCAGAAACCTTTGTTTATAGGGAAATTTTAGCACTACAAAAGCGAAATGTTGAGATCATTCCTATTTCAGTTCACTCTCCTAAGCTAATAGATGAAAACCCAGACATACAGGAACTTTTGCAAAAAACATTTTTTCTCTATCGTCGTTCTTTCTTAACTATTTTACTGGATAATTTAATTATTTTTCAAAAAAATCCCCTAAGTTACTTTTGTACTTTAGATCTGGTGCTAAAAGATATTATTAGTATTGGCTTAATTAAGCTAAATTCTCTAAAATTATTCTATCATTTTTTACAAGCAAATTCAGTTGCCAAATTGTTAATTAATAGTCAATGTGAACATTTGCATATTCATTTCGCTAATGTTCCAACTCAGATAGGAATGTATGCAGCATCATTATCCAAAATTACTTTTACTTTTACCTCCCATGCTAATGATTTATTTGAAAATCGTTTACTATTAAGTCAAAAAGTTAATCGTTCCAAATTTGCTATTACAATTTCAGAATATAATCGTAATTTTCTAGTAAAACAAACTAATCAACCAGAAAAAATCAAGGTAGTTAGATGTGGCATAGCTCTAGATCAATATCCTTTTAGTCATCATACCAAATCAACTAATAAAAAGGTGATTAAATCCTTAGGTAGATTGGTAGAAAAAAAAGGCATGAAAACTTTGATATTAGCAATTAATAACTTAAATAATCAAGGTCAAGAGTTTCTATTAGAAATCGGTGGAGATGGTGAACTAAAAGAAGAACTAAAATCTTTAGTTGTGACTTATGGTTTAGAGTCTAAAGTCCATTTTCAAGGAGCAATACCCAATCATCAAGTATTTTCTTGGATTGACGATTCTGACATTTTTGTGTTAGCTTGTCAACAAGATAGTCAAGGAGATCAAGACGGTATACCCGTTGTTTTGATGGAAGCAATGTCTATAGGAGTACCTGTTATTTCCACCAAAATTTCAGGCATTGCCGAATTAATTGAAGATGGTGTGACGGGTTATTTAGCTGAGCCCAATAATCCCGACTCCTTAGCTGATAAAATTAATCAAGTATTCAATGATTCAGTGAACCTCAGTAAAATTACCCAACAAGCAAGACAAAAAATAGAGCAAAAATTTAATATAGACATAATAGTCAATCATCTGTTAACTTACTTTTAGTTTTTCTGAATTGCCCAATAGTTATGAGTACTACTTCTCGTATTGTTCTAATTTCTCCCGTGAGAAATGAAGGAAATTTTATCGGTCGCATGATTAAGTCAATAGTAAATCAAACCTTAAGGCCGGTAGAATGGCTTATTGTTGATGATGGTTCAACGGATACAACTCCTGAAATCTTAGAAAAAGCAGCTCAAGAATATGATTGGATTCATATTGAGAAAAAGCCAGATCGCGGGGTTCGTTCAGTAGGACCAGGAGTGGTAGAAGCCTTTTATTATGGTTATGAAAGACTCAAAACTAAAGACTATAATTATATTGGAAAAGTAGATGGTGATCTTGAATTACCTCTTAAATATTTTGAAACTTTACTGACTTTTTTTGCACGAGATCGCTATTTGGGTGGAGCCAGTGGTAAACCATTCTTAGAAGAAAATGGAAAATTAATTCAAGAAAGAATATCTGATGAAATGGTAGCTGGAGGAATTAACTTTTATCGCCGTCAATGTTTTGAAGATATTGGTGGATTTGTTCGAGAAGTTCATTGGGATGGTATTGCTTATCATCGCGCAAGAATGAAAGGTTGGAGAACCTGTAGTATGGAAAATCCTGACCTCAATTTTATTCATCAAAGACTAATGGGATCATCTCATAAAGGTGTATTAACAGGTAGACTTCGTTGGGGAAAAGGACAATATTTTATGGGAACTCATCCCCTCTATATTTTTGCCATTGGACTATATAGGATGAGAGAAAAACCCTTGATTATTGGCGGTCTTTTTATTGTTTTAGGATACTTTAAAGCGATGTTAGAATCTATTCCTCGCTATGAGGATCAAGACTTCAGAAAATCCCTGCACGCTTGGCAAATGGCAAGACTAAAACTAGGTAAAACTTTAGAGATTATTCCTCCTCCTCAACCTGATGCTTAATCATTCCAAGTGAATAATTCTGATGTCTATTCATTTAATCTGTCCAGGAATACATGATCTAAAATTAACGGATAGTTTTATTCAAGAATTAACTAAGCAGTCGATTGATTTGGAGAATTTATTAGTCTTCCCTACGGATCAATATCCTCCCTATTCTGGATGGCATATTCTAAAGTTTTTACAGGAAAAATGCCAAGCCAAGTCATCATCTCAATTAATTATTATTGGTTTTAGTGCGGGAGTTGTCGGTGCAATTAGTGCAGCTTGGGGATGGCAAATAAGCGGCGGTAAAATCAAAGCATTGATCGCCTTTGATGGTTGGGGAGTTCCTTTAGCGGGAAATTTTCCTATTTATCGAGTTAGTCACGATGAGTTTACCCATTGGAGTTCAGAATTGCTAGGAAAGGGAGACAAAAGTTTTTATGCTGATCCTCCCGTGGAACATTTAGAATTATGGCGATCACCACAACAAATAACAGGATGGATGGTTGAGAGAACAATTGAGGGAAAAGACAGTTATTGTCATTATTCTTTAAGAGATTTTTTAAGTTCATTATTGTGTTATTAGACTGTCTTTCGTGAAGATTATTCTAGATCTAGTTCAGGCTATTGAGAGTTTTGAGAGGTTCAGATTTTTTACTATAGTTTAGACTATGATTCAATAACCCAGTCTGATATAATGATGTTATTTAAGAGAGGATAGTATTTTTGGAAGCGAATTTCTCAAAGCGACAATAGATAATAGTTTCAGCAATCCTAAAATGGTTAAACTGCGACAAGAGGATGTTCCCTTAATTTAAATTAATGAAAAACTTTACACTTAGCAATAATTTAATCTAATGCTTCAACAATTAGCGTTCTATTCTATACTAATATCAATTATCGTTTATATCTTAAATAAAATAGCAAAAACCTCTAAGTTTCAACTGATTGGAGATTATGTGACTCATGTTAAAACCCAAGAAAAAGCAATAGCTTTGACTTATGATGACGGGCCATCACCAATTTATACCAACCAATTACTTACCCTATTGGAACGTCTCCAGGTAAAAGCCACTTTCTTTGTTATTGGAAAAAACATCGAACAATATACGGATACAGTTAGACTAATCATAACAAAGGGACATGAACTAGGTAATCACTCTTATTCTCATCAACAGCTAGTCTTAAAAAAACCTTCATTTATTAGGGAAGAGATAGAAAAAACTGAGCAAATTCTACACCAACTAGGCGTCAATCAGGAAATTCATTTTCGAGCACCCTTTGGATTTAAGCTTTTTATCTTACCTTACATCCTCAGCAATATGGGTAAAAAAAACATTATGTGGGATGTAGATCCCAAAGATTATGCAAGCTCTGATCCTGATTTAATAGAGAATTATATCATTGAACATATTAAACCAGGTTCAATTATCCTCTTGCATGATGGTGGAAGTGATCGTTCAGCGACAGTTGCAGCAACTGAAAGGATAATACCAAAATTACGAAACAAGGGCTATAAATTTAAAACTATCTCTGAATTACTTTTACTTGATGATTCATGAACTTTATGAGGGAAGATTTGTGGACAGTTTAGTCTGGCCATTATCTAAACTTCAGAATAACGTTAATAATAGATAATAGGTTATTTTTTTTGTCTTAACTGTATGTCTAAGTCAATCGAATCTACCAATCAAACTTACGAAGAGATTTTAGAAGCTTTAAATCATTTAATTGAGGTAGTAGCTAAACTAAGATCTCCTGATGGTGGTTGTCCCTGGGATCTTTCCCAAACTCCCCAAACATTAATCCCCTATGTTATTGAAGAAGCTTATGAAGTGGTTCACGCCATTAAAAGCGAAGATAACCAAGCTATTGCAGAAGAATTAGGTGATTTACTCTTACAAGTAGTATTACAAGCCCAAATTGCCAGTGATCAAGGAAATTTTAGTCTTAAAGAAGTTGCCCAAGGAATTACCGAAAAATTAATCCGTCGTCATCCTCATGTCTTTGGAGACGTTGAAGTCAAAGATTCTCAAGAAGTTCATCAAAATTGGGAAAAGATTAAAGCCCAAGAAAAAGGAGAAACTCTAGAAACTGCCCAATTATTGAGTCGTAAACTTAACCGTTATCATAGAACTTTACCCCCTTTGATGGCTAGTAGTAAAATCTCAGTAAAAGCGGCAGATGTTGGTTTTGAATGGGAAAATGTTGATGGTGTGTGGCATAAATTTGCAGAAGAATTAGTAGAATTTAAACAAGCTTTAGGAACCGATAATAAAAACCATCAACAAGCTGAATTAGGAGACTTACTTTTTACCATAATTAATATTGCCCGATGGTATGATTTAGATGCTTCAGAAGCACTACAAGGAACCAATAAAAGATTTATTCAAAGGTTATCAAAAATGGAAATATTTGCTGATCGCCCTCTCTCCGATTATAATCTAGAGCAATTAGAAGCTCTCTGGCAACAAGCAAAAAAACAATTAAATCAGTAATCATTAAACAATTTAATTAAAATAGGCTATAATTTTTTTAAATATCATTGAGATTTTTATGACCCTAGACGAAAAACAAAAGACTTTAACATCTTCTTCCCCATCATTATCTTTAAAAAATCAATGGTGGAAAAGTATTTGGGAAAATCTACAGATTGTCATTATTGCTTTGGTATTAGCATTAGTTATTCGGACTTTTATTGCCGAACCTCGCTACATTCCATCCGAGTCAATGTTACCAACCTTAGAAATAGGCGATCGCTTGGTAGTTGAAAAAGTTTCTTATTATTTTCATACCCCCCAAAGAGGAGATATTATCGTTTTTGAACCTCCAACTCAATTAAGATTACTAGGTTATCAAAAAGAACAAGCATTTATTAAAAGAGTTGTTGGACTGCCTGGAGAAACCATTGCTGTTATTAAGGGGAAAGTCTATATCAATAATCAACCCTTATTAGAAAATTATCTTTTAGAATCACCCAATTATAATTTAAAATCGATTAAAATTCCCGATCATAAATTATTTGTAATGGGAGACAATAGAAATAATAGTAATGATTCCCACGCCTGGGGATTTTTACCCCAAAAAAATGTTATTGGACACGCAATATTTAGATTTTTTCCCTTTGCAAGAATCGGGAAAATATAATTAAAAAGTCAAAGAACTATTATTAAAGGATATTACAATCGATGGATGCTTTTAGTCCCTCTCCCCCTATTTGGACTCAGACAGCAATTCACGGGCTACAATTCCACTGTCCCCGTTGTCACAGTAAAGCAAGTAAAGCCCAACAGGTTTGGATTAATCGCCGTTCACCGGTCATAGGAGAAGATTATCGCCGTAAATGGCAAGAATTTTATCACTGTGAATGTGGGCAAGCTTGGTGGGGATGGAGTAGCGATCGCCCCCCAAGTGAATATTGAGGAAAGAGGGGGAAGAGAGGGAAGAGAGGGAAGGGTGGGAAGAGAGGGAAGAGGGGGAAGAGAGGGAAGGGTGGGAAGGGTGGGAAGAGGGGGAAGACAAAAATTGGACTA
>DLXW01000213.1 GCA_003448685.1 Cyanothece sp. UBA12306 | reverse complement strand
ATCCCTAAAAACATCATATTCATAGATCCCAAATGGGTTCTATAAAAGAATCTACCCCTAAATTAATCAGAGGTAGATTGATGGTTATTGTAAAAGATCAGCGATCAAATTAACATTAATATTGAGGAACACTCGGATCAACTTCCACACTCCAGGCCGTAATTCCTCCCTTAACATTAGTTCCCAAAATTCCCACTTCTTTGAGAATACCTAATGCTTTAGCAGATCTTCCACCCATTTTACAATGGGCTATGACTTTGTGATTTTGGGACAATTCACGAATTTTCTCAATCCCTTTTCCTTCTTCAATATCTGGTAAAGGAACTAGAATTGATCCTGGAATACGAGCAATTTGATACTCATTAATATTCCTAACATCAATTAACACAAAAGCATCAGCACCATGATCCATTAGTTCCTTCAATTCTTTAACCGTAATTTCGGGAATAGCAGCTTTTTCTTCAGCTTCTGCTGCTTTTGCTTGAGGAATACCACAGAATTGCTCATAATCAATGAGTTTATTAATCACAGGCCGTTCAGGGTTGGGGCGTAATTTCAACTCACGAAATTTCATATCCCAGGCATCATACAACAATAAACGCCCACTAAGGGTATTTTCTGCCCCTAGAATAATCTTAATGGTTTCTGTAGCTTGAATCGTACCAATAATCCCAGGAAGTACCCCCAAAACTCCTCCTTCTGCACAAGAGGGAACCATTCCAGGTGGTGGAGGTTCAGGATATAAGTCACGGTAGTTGGGGCCACCTTGATAATTAAAGACGGTTGCTTGTCCTTCAAAGCGGAAGATTGACCCATAAACATTAGGTTTATTGAGCAAAACGCAAGCGTCATTAGTCAGATATCGTGTAGGAAAGTTATCAGTCCCATCAATCACGACATCGTAGGGTTTGAGTATTTCTAGGGCATTTTCGGACGAAAGACGAGTTTCATATAAATCCACTTGACAATAGGGATTAATTTCCAAAATTCTGTCTTTTGCTGACTGAATCTTCGGTTTACCTACCCAGGATGTCCCGTGAATGATTTGACGCTGTAAGTTGGAACTATCAACAATATCAAAATCGACAATGCCAATACGTCCAATTCCAGCAGCAGTTAAGTATAGTAACAAGGGAGAGCCTAACCCTCCGGTTCCAATACAGAGAACACTCGCTGCTTTTAAGCGTTTTTGTCCATCTAGCCCCACTTCTGGCAGAATAATGTGGCGAGAGTACCTTTGAAACTCTTCTTTATTGAGTTCTATTTCTTGTAAGTTGGGATTTAGCATAGGCTTTGCCTGACTAAGTTAAAGCGCACGTTGATTCTTGAGGGGCGTGAATTAACCATTGTAGCAGATTTACTTTCCTTAATTACTTAGCCTAGAGAAAATCTTAGCCTTTACTAAATTTTTTCTTACTTTAGTGAACATTTGAATAAACTTATTTAAGCTGAGTTCTTATAATTCTTCTTGAATCCGGTAGTAATATTTCCATAATATTGTTAAACTGACAGAGAAATCCCACCCAAGATATGGGATATGGTTAGGAAATTTGTTACAAATGGAGTTTATGCTATGTACTTTAAAAGTTTGTATGCTAAGCCTCTGATCAAGTTAAATGATCTAATTTCTACTAAACTTCGTTTTTCCTGGGAAATCGCCAGATTTTTGTTTGGGGTGAATGTGACACAAGGAAATAGAAGTCAGTATTGTGATTATTTCACGAAAGTACCATGATTAAAATCATCGAAGAAAGTCCCTTTAATCTTGAGAAAATCATTAGCTCTTGGCCAAATCCCAGCAAGGTTTTTGTTACTAGCCTGGCAATCTAAAATTATAATCAACAAAGGTTTACACCACCTAGTTATCTATATTAGTTCTTGAATTATGGTATTTATTGGTATTTTCGAGGGACATTTCGATCCGGCAGTCGCTATTGTCCGTAACGGCAAAGTTCTTGCCTACGCTGAAGAAGAGCGTCATCTCCGTTATAAGCACGCTTATGGAATCTATCCTAGCAACGCCTTGAAATATTGTCTTGATGTGGCAGGCGTTTCCCTCGAAGAGATCAAAGCCGTTGGCATTAACTGGAACTTGCCCGCTTTTACCGACGGAACAATGAAAGAGTTCTTTGAATCTATGCGCCAGGAATGGCCAGTCGATGCCAAAACCATCGGTTGGCAGAACTCACTACTGCGAAAATTTCAGATAGACTCTTTGCGGACTTATCATGAATTCCACTGGAGACAGATCTTTGGTGACATCAAATTCCCGCCACTACATCCCATTCCACACCATTATGTCCATGCCTTTCAAGCTTGTATGCAGTCCCCTTTTGAAAAATCCGTCTGCCTCACCATTGACGGTTCTGGGGATCAACACTGTACTGTAATCTGGCTCCATGATGGCCAATCACTAAAACCCATTCGTGAAATCCTGATGCCCCATTCCCTCGGTTGGATGTACGCGGCATTTACCGAATATCTGGGTTTTCGAGCTTATAATGGCGAATACAAAGTGATGGGACTCGCTGCCTACGGAAGTCCGAACGAGGACTTGCAAGCCAAACTCGACCAGATTGTTGCTCCGGCGGCGGATAACATTGAGTATCGGCTCGATCCAACCTATATTCACTATGGGTCTCATAGCTACTCCAACCGATTTACTGACAAGCTGATAGATCTATTTAATTCTAAGCCACGGCTGCCCCATGAAAAAATTAGCCAATGGCATCAAGATCTAGCTTTTGCAGTGCAAAAAAAACTAGAAGACTGCGTTGAACGCCTTGTTTTGTGGGCAGTCAGAGAAACGGGTCTGTCCCAGGTTTGCATCGGTGGGGGCGTTGGTCTTAATATTAAGATGAATAGTAGATTGTTTCAGTTACCTGAAGTAGAAGATATTTTTGCCAATCCCTTGTGCCATGATGCTGGATCAGCAGTAGGATCAGCACTAGCAGCCTACTATGAGCTAAGTGAAGCACGGCCAGAGAGACTCGAAACCCTGGCCCTTGGTCATGAAGAGTCTAATGAAGCCATCGAACAAGCCCTAAAAATAGCCTGTCTACACTACGAAAAGCCCGACAATATTTGCGAGGCAACAGCTGAAGAATTAGCCAAAGGGCGTATCGTAGGATGGTTCCAAGGTCGCATGGAAGCAGGGCCTCGTTCATTGGGACAGCGTAGCATCCTGGCTGACCCCCGTTCCCTTGAAAATCGTGATCAAGTTAATGGGATCATTAAATTTCGTGAATACTGGCGACCTTTCTGCCCCTCAATGACCGCAGAAGCAGCCAGCAAGTATTTTGAAAATTATACCAATGCCCCTTTTATGGTTATAGCGTTTCCTGCCAATGAGTTGCTCAAGAAGGATGCACCAGCTATTGTTCATGTAGATGGTACCTCTCGCGTTCAGATGGTGAAACGGGAAACTTTACCACTGTATCATCAATTATTAAAGGCTTTTGAGAGACGTACAGGAGTACCAGTGTTGTTGAACACATCCTTTAATATTAAGGGAGAGCCAATTGTGTGTACAATCCAAGATGCCTTGCGGACTTTTTGGTCTACAGGACTTGAAGTGCTGGCCGCTGGTGATTTTTTGATTCGTAAAACAGAGGTGAAAAACTGATGAGTAATGATACTCTGAGAATGTTGGTAATAGCGCCTCATCCAGATGATGAAATCTTGGGTGTAGGTGGAACCATGTCCCGCTTTGCAAGTAAAGGTGGAGAGGTAACTGTTCTAACCGTCGCTGCCCATATGCCACCCCTTTATACAGAAGAAATCCACCAGCAAACAGTTGCAGAGGCTCACAAAGCTCATAAGTTAGTCGGGGTTAAAGAATCTATCTTTCTTGACAAACCAGCTGTATTGCTCAGTCAAATTCCTGTGCCGGAGTTCAACCAAAGTATCTTCGAAGTAGTCCGAAAAATTAAGCCTGATATCCTATTAATTCCCTATTATGACCGACATATTGATCACAGATTGATTTTTGATGCGGCAATGGTGGCAGGTAGGCCTGTAGGTATAGGGAAAAATATAAAAGTGCTAGCTGCCTACGAGACATTATCTGAAACCCACTGGAATGCCCCTCATCTCGAACCTAATTTTACGCCTAACTGGTGTGTAGATATCACAGATTACATTGATACAAAAATTGAAGCAATGCAGTGCTATGAAAGCCAGCTACACTCCTACCCGATGCCTCGCTCCCTTGAAGCATTGAAGGCATTAGCTTTGTTCCGAGGAAGTCAAGCAGGAATGGGATATGCCGAAGGTTTTCATCTATTACGAATGACAATGGCTCCTGAAGCTTTATTCTAGCATTCGGCATTAGAATCTTAATGTGTATTTCTCTAGTCAAAGCCCACTAAATCGCTGACATAAAACTTAGGTTATTTGAAATTCTTCTGCTTGAAATTGGCCTTTATCATCAAGATACCAACTTTTAAGATCGGTAGTTTTGCTTGGTTGTAATGAGACAATAATATAAGAATATTCTGGCCAAGCGATCGCCCGATCAAATTCAGAGGGAATGGCAGGATAATTAGGATGGGAATGGTAAACTCCGATAATTTGTAGTTCAAGATTTCGGGCTTCTTTTTGTATTTTTAAGATAACTTTTGGAGCAATAGAAAAACGATTTTCTTTGCTCAATTTTTTTGTATTGAAACTTAAAATATGAGGTAAATTTTCTTCATTATGTAAATTCCAGCTATTGGGAGTTGACCGAACTTCAATGACTTGTTTTTCATTATTATTAATCTTTCCTAATAACAAACCACAGCATTCTTCAGGATAAGTTTCGAAAGCGTGGTTATGAATTTGCTCACAGTGAGCGCGACGCATTAAAATCATGATTAACTAAAGATCAAATTAGATCGCTAAGAACTTAAGGGTAAAGAGTCAAACAGGTCAAATTAGCTTTCTAATGCTATCTTTAGTGGTAAAATAGGTCAAGCTGTTAGGAGATTTTGATGTCGTTAAAGTTGATAACTCTAGATAGCTAAAACTTGGGAGGTAATCGGTAAGAATGGATAGTAATGACTGGATTAAGCAGTTATTGTTAGTAGGGATTGGTACAACCTCCCTAGTAGCAGAAAAAATCAAAGAAGTGAGTGATGAATGGGTTAAAGAAGGTAAAATCAACCCAGAACAAGCCCAGGGTTTAGTTAATGATCTCATGGATCAGATCAAAACAGGACAGGGAAACTTTGAAAACAACATGGAACGCCAATTGCGCAATATGCTACAAGATTTAGGAGTTCCTCGCCAATCAGAAATGGACGAACTAAGAGGACGGATTGATCGCCTAGAGCGTCAAATTCGAGATTTAGAAAACAAAATGTGGCGTTAATTAACTGCTAATTAACTAAGATAAACAAAAGGAAACATTTATGCGAGAAATTTTGATTAGTTTTGCTATTATTGCTGGTTTTAGCCTATTGTTGTTGGTAGGTTCTGTCCTTAATCCAGGAAATCAACCTGAAGCAATGGCCGATCAAACCCAAGATCAACCTACGATAGCCACCGTCAAGAATACTGAAGATACCCTAGTCGCCTTAGATACCTCAACCAAGGAAACCAAGAAAATGGACTCAGAAAATACCGTTACCACCGATTCTGGACTCAAATATGTCGATCTCGTAGAAGGTACAGGGGAATCCCCCACTCGAGGAAAAACCGTTACTGTACACTATACTGGAACCTTAGAAAATGGACAAAAATTCGATAGTTCCCGCGATCGCGGTCAACCTTTTTCCTTTAAAATCGGTGTAGGACAGGTAATTAAGGGATGGGATGAGGGAGTTATGAGTATGAAAGTGGGTGGCCGCCGTCAATTAACCATTCCTCCAGACTTAGGATACGGTGCGAGAGGCGCTGGTGGAGTTATTCCTCCCAATGCGACTTTAATCTTCGACGTGGAATTGTTAGGAGTCAAATAAACTTAAATAATCCTTTGGGAGGGTATCCACCCTTCCTACCCCCTTATATTAGGAATTATTATTGAGGCATTGGTTAAGATTGCTGCTCTAGGCGAAAAAACCAGACCATCAAGGCTATTACCCCTAATTGTAGGGCAAAATTTGGTAAATCTTCCAATCCATTCCTTCCTGCTGCCAATCTCGCCAAAAAGACTAAGGCACCAATGAACCCTGATGCACCAAAAGCAATATAGAAAAACTGCCTTAAACCTTTGTAAGGGGCTTGAGCCTCTGCTTTGAGTCTAGCATATTTTTCAGGATTACTTTGAGATAGAGAAGTACGGGGCTTATTATTCAATGATTTGGCCATGAGAAGTTGAGGTTAAAACTGTTGTTTAGTCTAACATTTAGGATATACTCAGTAATTGATAATGCCGATGTAGCTCAGTGGTAGAGCATTCGATTCGTAATCGAACGGTCGGCGGTTCAAATCCGCTCATCGGCTTGTATTTAAGGAATTAAAATGGTCAATATGTTTATTTTTTCCAATACAGGTTAATTGGGGCATTTTTAGACAATATAGCGCTACGCGCAATTAAGAACCGGCGAATTTAGAATGTAAGTAGTCGGACATATTTAAAGTTAATTGTCAGGTAAGGGAACAGGGAACGGGGAACAGGGAACAGATAAGGGTTTTAGGCTGATTAACATTTCTTAATACAGTGCTGTTTATTTATGTCCGACTACTTAGAATTAGGCGTTGCATCATAACGGGATG
>DLXW01000109.1:8415-10281 GCA_003448685.1 Cyanothece sp. UBA12306 | reverse complement strand
CAACGGCATTGTCGCAGCCCCGATCTGGCTGCGACAATGCCGTTGTAGGCGCTGCAACGACATAAATTACCACTCATTCTCTCTTTAATTTCTGTTTCAGATAAAGAAGCTAATGAGGGTGGATTATTTAGATCGGAGGTAACATAACTCACAGCACCATTTTTAACTTCTTCTAATAAGGCAACAGAAGCACAGATTTGACCTGGGGTACAATAGCCACATTGAAATCCATCATTTTCGAGAAATGCTGTTTGTACTGGATGTAAATTGTCCCCTGTGGCTAAACCTTCGATGGTGGTAATTTCTTTGTCTTGTTGCATTATTGCTAGAGTAAGACACGAATAGACTCTTTCTCCATCTATTAGTACGGTACAAGCTCCACATTGTCCGTGATCACAACCTTTTTTACTACCTGTTAAACCGAGGTTTTCTCGTAGTGCATCTAATAGGGTTACTCTTGGCTCAATCTCAAGAGTTTTTACTTGACCATTGATTTTAAGCTTAATCATAGTTTCCCCTTCAACTATGGCATTGGCGGCAGAAACATTTTGATTTTGACGAGCGTTAATCAAAGATGGAGCAGCGATCGCTGCTCCTGCTGTAACGAGAGATTTTCCTAAAAAATTACGTCTAGACCTTTGTTTGGCTGACAGTTTTTTGTCTGGTTCTGTCATTTATTTTGGCTTCCTATTTTTAATTTTTTGTCTAATACAATTCTTTTTTAGGATATCGTACAACTGGATTTATTGGCAAACAAATAAAAGAGGATAATTTCTCTATGTTTTAGTTTTAATTAGCTAATTTAGCTTTAATTTCTGCTAAGTTAAGTTGACGACCAATAAAAACTAATCGAGTTTGACGCAATTCCTCGTTCTGCCAAAGACGATCATAAAAGGTATCAAAGCGATCGCCTACTCCTTGTAATACTAACCTCATCGGTTTATTAGCAACATTGACAAAGCCTTTAATGCGATAAATCTCTGTGCTTTCTACTACTTTTTTTAGTTTTTCAACTAATGGTTTTGCTTCAAAAGCTTGGTCAAGAATCAGTTGAACGGAGTTAATATCATCGTCATGATCGTGTTCTTCTTCTTCGTCATGATGACTGGGACGATTTTCTAAATTATCTTCAACTGCTGCATTAAATCCTAATAAAACATCGGGGTTAATTTCTCCATTATGACAGGGAACAATTTTGACTCCTGGACGTAATTCTTTTTTTAACCAATCTTCTACTTTAGTCAGTTGATCAGGTTCAATTAAATCGGTTTTGGTTAATAAAACTAAATCAGCACAGGCTAATTGATCTTCAAATAATTCTTCGATGGGGGTTTCATGTTCGAGGTTGGGATCGGCTTGTCTTTGTTCTTCTAAAGCGGCTAAATCTCCGACCAAGGTACCAGCAGCTAGGGCTTGAGTATCAACAACTGTTACTACTCCATCTACTGTAGCACCGTTACGAATTTCTGGCCAACGAAAGGCTTGAACCAAGGGTTTCGGTAAAGCTAACCCAGAGGTTTCAATTAACATACAATCGATGTTTTCCCGTCTTTCTAAAAGTTGCTGCATGGTGGGAAAAAATTCTTCTTGAACGGTACAACAAAGACAGCCATTTGTCAACTCAACAACGTTATTATTAATGGGTTCATCTTCATCACAAATTTGACAATCTCTTAGCAGTTCTCCGTCAATTCCTACTTCGCCAAATTCGTTGACTAGGACAGCAATACGCCGTTTTTGATTGTTTTGTAAGAGATGACGGACTAGGGTTGTTTTCCCTGCGCCAAGAAATCCAGTAATTACAGTAACAGGAATTTTGTTCATAAAAATTTGGAGCGACAATAAAAATAACTTGATTTTGAATTA
>DLXW01000109.1:4347-8218 GCA_003448685.1 Cyanothece sp. UBA12306 | reverse complement strand
TACTTAGACAATAATGGGGGTTGCTTCTCGTTATTGTTTGTTTTTTAATTTAGTTCCACAAATTTTACAAAAATTAGCATCTTGTTCATGAATATTTAGTCCACAATGGGAACACAATTTATTAGATTTGTGGGTTATTTTTAAAAGTTGTTGTGTCAAGATTCCAATTTGCCAAGGAATCAAAACAATTCCCGAACAAATCATGATCAAAGTAATTATTTTGCCACTTTTTGAAAGAGGAATAACATCTCCAAAACCGACGGTTGTCATGGTGACAATAGAAAAATACAAAGCATCAAAGAAATTCTCAAAAACTTTGGGATTAGTTTTATGTTCAATTTGATAAATTGTACCAGAATAAATAAAAACTAGAGAAAATAAAGTCAAAAATATGCGAGATAAATTAATTCCATCTTCAGTTTTTAATTTAAACATGAAAGCTTCAAATTGAACTAATGTAATTAGTCTTAAAATTCTAAACCAACGAACAATCCGAATATAACGAACATCTAAAAATCCAAGAAAAAGAGGTATTATAGCTAATAAATCAATTAAAGAAAAGAAGCTAAATACAAATTTTAATTTATGATTAGAAGACCAAAAACGAATAATATATTCTATGGCAAATAACCAAAGAATTATTTGATCTATTTGGTGCAATGTTTTTGATAAATATCCTGGAATAGGATAGGTTTCAATCACAAATATAGCTGAGGACAGTAAAATAAGCCCTAGAATAATTAAATTAATTGTAACCCCTATAGGACTTTGGAAATCTTCTAAATAATGACCGAATTTTTCCCTGATTGTTGTAGGTTGATCTGTCATCTGATTATTTTAGAATCTATCTTTCATTCCTCTAATTTTAGCAAATACTCGCACTGGATCTGTGTTCCCAATAGTTGATTGAATAGCGACATTATCCCATCTTAAAAAAGGATTAGTTAGTTTTTCTTCTTTTAATAATGAAGGAACGGTTGCTTGTTTTTGATGACGCAATTCTTTAACTTGATTATAGCGATTTTTTAAAGCTAAATTATCTTGATCAATGGTTAAAGCAAATTCAAGATTTTTTAAAGTATATTCATGAGCACACCAAATACGAGTATTGTCGGGTAAATTTCGCAATTTTGTCAATGAATTTACCATTTGAGTAGGAGTTCCTTCAAATAACCGACCACATCCCCCAGCAAATAAAGTATCACCACAGAACAATTCTCCGGTATCTTGTGGTGAATTTGGAGGAAAATAATAAGCAATATGGGCCCGAGTATGGCCAGGAAGAAAGAAGACTTGGCCAACTCGTTTAGCAAATTCGATGCGATCGCTGTCTTTTAAAAATACCTGTTGGCCAGGAATTCTCCCACGATCTTCACTCCCACCATAGATGCAAAGACGAGGAAAGTGTTCTAGAAGTTGATTATTAGCCCCAATATGATCATAATGATGATGGGTGTTAAAAATAGCTACCAATTGCAGCCCTAACTCATCTAAACATTGTAAAACGGGTTTAGCTTCAGCCGGATCAACAACAGCAGCAGTTTGGCTATCTTGATCATAGAGCAAAAATATATAGTTGTCAGATAGAGCAGAAATTCTTTGAATTTTCATAAGTTTTTACTAGATGTTGTTCAAACTACTAAATACATTTCTTAGTTTAAGATAAATTTCATTCTGGATCTACATCAATTTTATGTGGAAGATAATCAAAATTTTATTTATGTTACAGTTGATTTAAAAGTCAATCTTAAGATAATTATAGCGATATAACCATGATCGAAATTTTAAGGGAAGCAACGCTACAAAGCTGGACAAGTATTTATTTAAGAATTGTTGCTATTGCTTTATTTTATGGAGGATTAGTCCATATTATAAATATTACAGGTTTAGGAGGAACGCCCTGGAATCAAACACCAACTCTGTGGAGAGTTATGGATATTATATTACTTATCTTTGACTTATTTGTGTCACTAGGATTATGGTTGAGGAAAACTGAGGCAATTATAGCTTTTTTTGTAGGTATTATTTTATTACAAATTGTTCCTTATACAGTTTTTAAGCAATTTTTTGTTACTGTTCCCGAGGATATTAATACTTTAAATGGGCTAATTGTTACAGAAATTATTTTAATGGCAATTTTACTAATTCTAATTATCCTTAAAAAATAATTTAATCAACTAATTAATTATGATTATTGAAACCATTGATCAACTACGAAAGTTAACTCAATCTGATGTTCAAGGAAATTGGGTTTCTACTTCAGAAGAAATATCCTTTGATGAAATTAATCTTGATCTGTGGAAACCGGTTGAACTTAATGACAAAGGTTATATTATTTGGACAGCAGGAAGTCAAGTAAAATGGTTGGGTCAAAAGTTTATTATTCCTCACCATTTAAACGATTATCCTTTATCAGGACTTAGTTTAAGATTAGCTTTAGTTTGGTGGGCTAAAGATGCTCAAATTTTTGTTAATAATGTCTTGGTACAACAGGGAGATCTTTTTGATTCTTCTGCCCGAATTTTATTAAAGTCTTCTGTAGAACCAGGAGAAGAAATTTTAGTTATTTTACGCTTAGTTAGTCCTGGACATGATCTGGGGGCATTAATGAAATCAAAATTAATTTATGAAAAAAATGCTAACTTAAATATTGAAAATAATGCAAATAATCTTGGAATTGATCCTGGTTTTGTTGCTGATGAATTAACGATTATATACAATTATTTTACTGCTTTTGAACCTAAAAAAATAGAAGATTTTAATCAAATAATTAATCAAATTAATTGGGACTTGGCATCTAATACAAAGCAATTTAATCAAAATTTAATTCGATTACGTAAAACCCTTAAACCCTTGTCTAATAAGATTAAACAAGGTTTTTTTAATTTACTAGGTCATGCTCATTTAGATATGGCATGGTTGTGGACAGTTGATGAAACTTGGGAGATAGGACAAAGAACATTTAGCTCAGTTATTAACTTACAAAAAGATTTTCCTGAGCTTATATTTGGTCATACAAGTCCAGTTCTTTATGCCTGGATTGAAAAACATAATTCTGAACTTTTTAATAACATTAAAAAAGCCTATAAAACAGGAAAATGGGAAATTTTAGGGGGGATGTGGGTCGAACCAGAAGTTAACTTAGTTTCAGGAGAATCTTTAGTCAGACAACTGCTTTATGGACAAAAATATTTCCAAGAAAAATTTGGCAATATTACAGAAGTTGCTTGGCTTCCTGATAGCTTTGGTTTTTGTTGGCAATTACCCCAAATTTTACAACAAAGTGGAATTAAATATTTCGTTACTGGAAAACTCCATTGGAATGCAACCTTCAAATTTGCCCACGGATTTTTTCGTTGGGAATCTCCCGATGGAACTCAATTATTAACTTTTATTTCTCCACCCAATGTAGAAGGAGTGATGGATACTAATCCCATTATCATGACTAATTATGCTATTGAATGGCAACAACAAACGGGGTTAAAAGATGCTTTTTGGCTTCCTGGAGTGGGGGATCATGGAGGGGGGCCAAGTCGTGATATGTTAGAGGTACAAAATCGTTGGCAAAAATCACCATTTTTTCCTCAATCTAAGTTTAGTAAAGCTATAGATTATTTAAACAATATTGCAGATAAAATCCAAAATATACCAACTTGGAAAGATGAACTTTATTTAGATTTACATCGAGGTTGTTATACAACCCACGGTGATCAAAAATGGTTTAATCGACGGAGTGAAGATTTATTATATAAGGCAGAATTATGGTCATCTATAGCCACAATAATTTTAGAAAAAAAAGATAGTTTAAAAAATAAAAAATTATTAGAAAAAGCTTGGAAAAAAGTTCTTTTTAATCAATTTCATGACATCT
>DLXW01000109.1:0-4191 GCA_003448685.1 Cyanothece sp. UBA12306 | reverse complement strand
ACATCTTACCTGGAACCTCTATTACAGAAGTATTTATTAAAGCTAATCAAGATTGGCAAGAAGTGCAAGATAGCGGTCAAAAAATATTAAATGATGCTTTACAAGAGATCTCCTCTCAAATTGCTTTACCAAAACCACCTCATCGGAATGCTGTGCCTTTAATAGTTTTTAACTCTCTAAATTGGCAGCGATCGCAAGTAGTAGAATGTTCTGATCTAGGAGAAAATTGGCAGATTTGTGATGTTGAAGGAAATCAACTATTGAGTCAATTATCTTCAGATAATAAACTACTATTTTTAGCAGAAAATATTCCCTCAATTGGGTATAAAGTTTTCTGGTTGTGTCCCGATGAAAATACCTTAAAAAATTCTTCAATAGTTGATGCTAATAGGTATGTTTTAGAAAATCAGTATCTAAAAGTTAAGATTAATCCTGAGACGGGAGATATAGACAATATTTTTGATAAAGCAAATCAAAAAGAAGTAATTAAAGGTCAAGGAAATCAACTACAATCATTTCAAGATCAAGGACAATATTGGGATGCTTGGAATATTGATCCTAACTATAATAATTATCCCTTAGCAGAAACTAATTTAAAGTCAATTAACTATTTAGAAACAGGTCCAATTCAATGGAAAATAAGGGTAATAAAACAATTGGGTAACTCAGAATTTTGTCAAGACTATATCCTACAGACTCATTCTAAAATTCTGCAAATAAAAAACCAAGTCAATTGGCAAGAAAATCATGTGTTAGTTAAAGCTTCTTTCCCCTTAAATTTAGCAAATGACTATACAACCTATGAAATTCCTTTTGCTGCTATTGAAAGAACTAATAACCCACAAACACCAGAAGAAAAAGCTAAATGGGAAGTTCCAGCCTTAAGATGGGCCGACTTGACAGACCAATCCCAAAATTATGGTGTAAGCTTGTTAAATGACTGTAAATATGGCTATGATAGTCAAAGCGATCGCCTGAGACTAACTCTTTTAAAAAGTCCCCATTGGCCTGATCCCAATTGCGATCGCGGACAACATCGTTTTACCTATGCTATTTATCCTCATCAAGGTAATTGGAAAGAAGCTAAAACAGTCCAGAAAGGTTATGAATTAAATATTCCCTTAGATGTGGTTTATGGAGAATATAATCAGCCAAAATTTATGACCAAGTTACCAACTATTAATCAATTCTTAACATTAGGAGCAGATAATTTAATTTTATCGGCTTTTAAACAGAGTGAAGATTGCTCTAATTCTTGGATTTTACGTTGTTATGAATGTGAGGGTGAAGTAGCACAATTTTCATTAAAAAGCAACTTAAACTTACAAATAATCAATCCGGTAAATCTTTTAGAACAACCCTTTGCTGAATTTTCTCAAGTTAAACCCTGGAAAATCGTAACCTTTCAAGGTAAGATTATCTAAATAGCAGCTTTCAGAGATAAAAATCTATAAAGTGGGTTTTCATAATCGGATTTAGTATCATAATATAATTGCTTAAAATGAAACTTATATTCACCGAGGAAACCAATAAACATTACTCGAATTAATAGATGAATGAGACTTAGTTAGATACCGTAGATAAAGGGCTAATTTTTGGCCATTTAAAGGAGTTGTTAAATAGTCTTCTAAACCTAATTTTCGATTCACCCAAGGAATTCCTTGTCCCGCTTCAGAACTAAGGGCAATAATTGGAACTTCCTTAAGTTGACAATGTTGACATAATTGTTTAGCCCAATTTTTTACATCATTTTCGGCAATACCAGCATCAATAATAATGCTAGTTATCTCCTCTAAAAATAACAAAGAATTAACTTCGGTAGGATCATTAAAAAATATCGATTCTATGCCATTTTTTGATAACCATTGTTGAATAATCCTGACTTTTTCCATCTGTGGACTAATGACTAAAATTTTAATTATTTCATTTTGATTATTATTACTAATCGGTTTATTTAATTTACACCATTTCCCTGAAATGGAGTCTTCGAGACACATAGTACAATCGGGAACATCATAAATATTACCAACAGGGTTAACGATAGGCAAGCTACAACGGGCGCATTCGTTAACGTTAAAGTCTCCCTCTAGAAATTGCCCAAAGGAATGACTATCCCCTTGTAAATGCAGTTGTTTATAGTCAGAACGTTGTTCAAACTGTCGCCAGAAATTGAGAAATTCTTGATGATAACCATGGTATTGATAGACTAACCCGTCAAAGGATAATTCCCCTTGTAATGGACTAGCAATTTTAATGCCACGACTGACAAAATAGGCTACATAACTCCGTAATAACTCAATATTACTAATAGTATCAATAGGTTGAGACTCAATCAAAGAACTTTGGATAATTATGGGAGAAATGGGAGAATTTATACCAGGTTGCTCAAAACTAGCAATAACGCGATCGCGTCCATTTTTTTTAGCCTGATATAATGCACGATCAGCCTCTGCTACTAACATAGCTGGGGATAAAGTTTCATCAGGAATAAAACTAGCAACTCCTAGGCTAATAGTGATAAATTTGCTAACATCTTGACGAGCAGAAATAATACCCAAACTTTTTACTTTAAACCTGATTTTTTCAGCAACATATGATGCTCCTTCTGCCTTAGTATTGGGTAAAATAATAACAAATTCTTCTCCTCCATAACGGGCTAATAAATCTCCTGGACGACCAATACTAGACTTGATAGCTTGAGCAACTTTTTGTAAACAAATATCTCCTGCTGGATGGCCATAAGTATCGTTATAAGATTTAAAAAAATCTACGTCACAAAGAATTAACGAAATGCTTTGTTTTTCTCTGGCCATACGTCGCCATTCTTGGTTAAGATATTGATCAAAATAGTAACGATTAGCAATTTGAGTTAAGCGATCTAAAAAGGCTATTTGTTCTAGTTTTTGATTAATATTATTGACGTGTTGATAAAAGTTATCCTGTTGAATAGAAATGGCGATTTGAGAAGCTAATAATGATAATAGCCCAATTTCTGAGTCAGTCCACTGACGGGAACTCGAACATTGATGAACAATCAGTAAGCCCCATAATTGCTTGGGCAAGGTCTGATGAGGTTGATAATTCTGATTTTGCCATCTGGGTTCTTTTACAGTCAAAGAAGCTCGATTTTGTAGAATAGGAACGACAATTTTGGCTTTGACCTCAAAGAGATTATCTAAGGTTGTCATACTTGATTCACGATACCCTTGTTGTTGAATATCGTTAATAGTTTGTATTTCTCCTTTTTGCCAAGTTTGCATATCCTGAAAACTCAAAAATTGTCCTAATCTCAAATGCAGCATGGTTTTCCATTGCTTGTTACGAGACTCTTCAATGACAGTAATTTCGCCAGATGGCATAATTTGAGCAACAATTACCCGATCCGTTTGTAAAAATTGAATAATTCCTTTGACTAATGTGTTGAGAATGTCTCGTACAGTAAAAGGGTTGACAAGAGGAGGACTCAGAAAGTTGTTTGACTGATCGCTGGTTAAATATTGATTTAATTGTTGATTATCTGCTATTAAAGGATTTTTTTGAGAGATATTTTCTATGTTATATTCATTATGATGATTAATCACTTCAGTTCCCCTTTGATGCTGATCCAAACTATAAGGAATTTCTTGGTCACAATGACGACAAAACCAACCCAGTTTACCTCCTCGCACATGGGGTAGTAAGAGAGAACCGCAAAGGGGGCATTGATGTTGGATCTTCATCATCCTAATACCTAAAAATGAATTTTCTTATAATTAATGATGCTAAAAATTTTGATTTTTTATACCAATAATTTTCCCACCTAGTTTATAAAAAATGACAATGATTAATAAAAAGACATACTTATTTAGAAAAATTTATATAGAATCGATCATAGTGGTGATTCCCAGAGTTTATCGCTTTGAGATTAAGAAACATATCTTAGTTTCATAGCTGACTCTTTGCAATAAAGACCCTTAAAAACTCTAAAATTTAGTGTTATTGGAGTTAACAAAAATTTATAGAGTTAATTTTCTTAAAGCAGGCCAAACGTTATAATTGTCTATATTTATTTTAGCTTAAATTTAAAAGTGTTTTAGAATTGCTTAACTTAATATTTATTTTTTTGCATGGAACATTGTCGTTTTTTGCATAATTAACTTCTACTTTCTAAAGCGGATTTGGTCTGACTTTTGACATCCTCACCGCCGTAAA
>DLXW01000107.1 GCA_003448685.1 Cyanothece sp. UBA12306 | reverse complement strand
TAATCTATGGAGATGAAAACTGTCTTTAATCGGTTAAATTAAGATTGACTGTATTCTGCATTCTAAATTCTGCATTCTAAATTCTGCATTCTAAATTCTGCATTCTAAATTCTAAATTCTAAATTCTAAATTCTAAATTTTTTTACCCACATTTGGACTAAGGGAATTTCAAAATGGTATTGATGGTCTATTTGCTCAATGATATGATGTCGTAGCATATACTGTAAGGCTGTTTCGGTTATCTCATTTCTATCCCTATTCGGTTGTTCATTTTTAGCTAAGTTCAACAGTAGATTTTGTCCTGCTAAAATTTCAGCTTCCGACTCACCAGTAAACTCTGTCCAAATGTTCGTAAAATAGAATTCACCATTGATCAAACCGTCTTCAATAGCAGCTTGTAACAGTTGTTTGGTAACAATATCAGTGTGATAAAGATTGGCTTGAGTTACCATTGCTGCACCCAAAAGTTGTAATAAATAGGGTTGACAACGGGTAAGTTTCAAGACTTCCTCAACAATACCTTCATCGTAGCGTAAGGTAAATTCTGGGTCGGGATCTAGGAGTAATTCTCTTGCTTCCTCTGGTTCAAGATAAAGCATTTCAATGGGAACCACACTGATAAAATAACTACTCCAGTTTGGTCCTATTTCTTCGAGGGTTTTGACACCAGAAAAGAGAAACCCTAATTGATCGTAATGTTGAATCAGATGGCGCAGTTCGTCAAATAGTTTTAACGTAATTTGTCCTTGATTAATAGCCGTGCCAATCTTTTCAAATTCATCTAGATTAAGTAAGAGTTGTCTGTCTTCTAGTTTCTCAATGGCTTCATCTAACCAGTCTTCTAAAATAGTGTAAGGACTTTCTTTAAACTCGTTACGTTTTGGAGGTTTAGGTAACAAAACTCCTTGACTTTTGCTATCTCTATGAATAGCCCTTACTAAACCCTGACAAAAGTCTGCTTCACTGGTAGTAATGGCCGCGCTTTGCATATCCAAAAAAATAGGCAATACGTCACTAGGAAAGAGACGGGGAAGGTTATACAAAAAAGAGGTTTTGCCACAACGACGAGGCCCGTAGAGAATGAGGGTGGGGCGATCGCGGTTCAGAATACGGCGTACAATATCCTCAGCGAACCTCTGACGACCTTTAAATAGGTAATCACGATTTAAACGGACAGGGTTGCCAAATTGAAAGGGGTTGAGTAGTTCTCCTTGGGACTGTTTTTGTTGTTCTTCTAGTTCCAGTTCAATGACTCGTTGCCATCTTGTAATGACGGGTTGCCAACGCTTGATTGCAGGTGGTTTCAGTCCCAGTCCTGGGAGTTGCATAGATAGCCTTGCTAACCTGTCTAAAACGCGTTCTAAGCCCCGTTCCCGCAAAGTTGCGTTGCCGGCTTCGAGGGCTGCTTCAACGTCCCTAGCAACCCCTTGTAAGCGCGGTAAGATGATGGAAATTTCTGCTTTAATATAGGGTGAAACTTCTGGTTGAGGCGCGTTTTCTGTTTCGCTGTCTGATTCATAGAAGGTGGGGACGAGTAAGGGTAATAAACGATGGTCTGGTTTGGCGATCGATACCAGTTCAGCTAAGGTTTTGACGGTGGTTAATTGATCGGCAATAATTTGGGGTAACGCTTGTTTAATAGTGTTTTGGAAACCTGGTAAGGGTAGGGTTTGCATTTGCTTGAAGGTTTCCATTGCTGCTGAAACATCGGTACTGAAGGCCGCCTCTAAAATGCGATCGTGATTAGGTAAAGGTAGCCACAGTAATTCTGTGGTGTAGGGAGGCAAAAGTTTTAGACTTTGTAGGGGTTGGAGGCTAAAACGCTTCAGTAAAGGAAGTGAGAGTAAGAGACTGATAGGGGTTAGGAGCAAATAGTCTGGGAAGAGGCGATGATGAATAACTAAGGTAGACCAATATACGGATAAATATGAAATTGGACCCAGATTTACCCAGCCCAGAGGAATTAATATTATCCATTCTGTAAACATAACTAGCGCTCTGTAGTCTGATGGTACAACGCTCAAGGTTAAGGATATTAAGACACACACTAAGATAAACATAGGCAAAGATAAGTTAGCCACTCCCGCCACTCCGACTCCCACTCCGACCACCACGAAGTACGCCACTCCAACCCCCACTCCGACTCCTAAACCTCCCCCCACAAGTCCCCCCAACTCCGCTTCAATGAAGTATGATGGTTCAGAACTCATAATTTCTCTCACCCATATCATCACTGCAGTCCCAACCATTATTCCCACTAAGTACGCTACTCCGACGACAACTCCCCCCGCGAATCCCCCTACGAATCCCCCTACGAATCCCCTTACGAATCCCCCTACGACTCCTCCTACGACTCCCCCAACAAGAAACGCCACGACAACCGCCATTAGGAAAACCACTCCAATCCCCACGAAGAACACTTGGTTTCCAATATCATCAGCAATGTAAATTTTGTCTTTCGTAAAAAAGCATAACAAAGCTGACATTCCACTGGCAAATAATACAAACAGCCCATTTTCAGTCGCTAACCAACTTCCTAATAAAACACTGACGGTCACACCGATGAAAAAAAGATTGTCTGATAGATTAAGATTAATGAAAAAAAGATTGCCTGATAACTCAATGAAAAAAGTTTTGTTTAGTAGCTCAACATAGTCATTATTTACAAACGCCAACCTTAGCAAAGTGGTAATAATTAAAAGGACTGTCCCTGTGGTCAAACCCAATGCTATTTGAGATAAAGGGGGTAAAATATTCAGTGCCTCATTTAATCCCTCTAACCAAAAGTTAGGTTGTTGTAGATAAACGATCAACCAAATAAGAGGAATAGACAACCCAAATGATAAAAACAAAACACTAGCACCATAAGCTGTGAGTAAGACAAAAGGTATCTGTAACCAATCTAATAGTTGACCTTGGATAGTAATATTGATGACCAGAGGAAGACTGAGGCCAAGTAATAATAAGAAGTATTGAGCAATAAAACGAAAGTTAAAACTAAATAGAAGGATACTTGAAGAATTTGTATCTGGTCTTTTTCCATCTTTCTCCTCAGCCGGACACCATTCATTCATTCGCTGCTGAAGCTTGGAAGGACAAAACATTGCCCAATAAAATAACTCCCAAGTTTCCCACAGAAAACGATTCATAAGCTATTTATTTAAACTCCTGACTAATGATGGTTTCAACTTCGGACTTAAGGGGCATAATTTTTGTTTGTATGATGTCCCAAATTGTTTCATCTTCTAAACTAAAATAAGCATGAGCTAAAATATCCCTTAAACCAGCAATTTTACGCCATTCAACCCTTGGATACTTAGTTCTCATTTCTTTGGGGACTTGTTTAACCGCTTCCCCGATAATTTGTAGATTCCTTAAAGTAGCATCAACTCTTAATTCATCCCCCATAAAACTTTTATAATCAATTCCTTGACTATATCGTAAAATCTTATCACAACTGACTACGATATCATCAAAATAAAGTCTTAAGGGAGCGACGCAAAAATGTC
>DLXW01000048.1 GCA_003448685.1 Cyanothece sp. UBA12306 | reverse complement strand
GAAGTGCGGAATGTGGGCTATAAGCTAATGCAGCACGAAACGAAAACCAATAAAGCATTTCATGAGAGCAAGAAATACTTTTATGGTTATCTTTATCATCATGCGTTTTCTATTGCACCTTCTTCCTGGAGGAATAAGAATAAGCATTGGTATCATGCTGATTCTGTTGAGGAGTATAAAAAGAGACAAGCCGAGGAAGAAGCTTTTTTACGTATTTCCAAGAATGTATTTAATGAGACTTTACCTGTAACTTTAGGTCCCTGTAGAAAAGTGAATGGTTACATTGGTCAGACAGGTCGTGCACCGAGCAGTTATCAAATTGATAATTGGGAAGCACCTATTTTTTGATTCTAAACCATCTTTCACGTAACACTATTTGTACCACTTTGAGAAACCATTCTTAAATAATTAAATAGAGTACATCTCGATGTATTTGGTCAAACAGAAAGCCTGGAATATTTATAGATTCAAATACTCCACACCATGATTAAGGATTTCCTGAGATAACAAACCTACCTACGGCAACAAGAAAACCCCCAACAGCAGTAAAAAACCGTAAGAAACTAATATAAAAGCATAGCCCGTAGCTTGGTGTCGAAGCATGAAATCCAATCAATTCTTGTTTTTTCCTTGACTTTACTTCAGCGATTACTATTGCTATTATACGAGATACAATGGAGAAACCGAGTTGAAATCGATGAAGCCTATGGTAATTCGACAACCCCGCCACAGCAAAGAGGAATTTGCTCGGCGCGGACATGAAATCTACGAGTCTCAGGTGCGCTCCCAAGTCGAGGAAGGGAATCATGGGAGGATTGTAGCCATAGATATCGAAACAGGGGCTTTTGAAGTGGCTGATGATAGCCTGACAGCGGCCAAACAATTATTGATACGCTGTCCTGATGCACAGATATTCGGTATTCGGATTGGGCATCGCGCCGTCCATCGTTTTGGCTTTCGTTCGCCCAGTATGTTGCCATGATGACGGGAATTGTAAATCCGCGCCGAGAAGCAATTATTCAATTTGCGGTGCTAGGCGAAAATAATCAGAGACAAGGGATTAAAGCAGTTATTGATACTGGTTACACTGGATTTCTCACTTTGCCTTCTGCTATCATCACAAAACTAGGATTAACGTGGTATATGCAAGAAGAAGGAATCTTGGGCAATGGCAGTCTATGTCTGTTTAACGTATTTGAGGCAACTGTAATCTGGGATGGTCACCTCAAATCTATTGAGGTCAATGAGTCAGAGACAGATCCGTTGGTTGGTATGGGTTTACTTGAGGGCTATGAATTGAATATTCAGGGATTTGTTGGAGGATTAGTGACAATCAAACCTTTGCCATAATCTTTAGTTAAGAAAATGTCTAATTCAGCCGTTGTGTAGTATAAAATATGAATATTCTTGACTATAATTAAGGATTTCCTGAAATAACAAACCGGCCTACAGCAACAAGAAAACCCCCAACAGCAGTAATTAAAATACCGATTAATGTCCAGATTTGTGCTTTAGATGATCCTTTTAATTCCTTGACATCAGCTTCAACGGTTTCTAGTTTTGTTTCTATTCTTGTTTCTCCTTTTTCCAAGTTGTTAAGACGTTCATCCATTTTCTCCAACTTGTGGTTAATGTCTTTGATACTTTGCTTGATTTCTCCGAGGACCTCCTCTAACGAGTAAGTGACAGTGATAGGGGTCTGACTCATAGTTTAAACTCCAAGCGAGTAGATTTTTCGATAGCCTCTAGTTCTTCTAGAAGATTTATCCTTATTATCGCTTACTGAGTGCGATCGCTTGAGATGTTCCCTTGTTAACCCTAATAGTAGCCGCAAAATCAAAGCTATTTCATCGCTGATAATAAAGCAGATAAAGCATGATTTTCATGGTCATTAATTTCTTGATCCAACCAAGCAATTCTAACTGCAATGGGAAAAGCGCTCGCAGCTACATCAGGATCAAGTTTTTGCAATAAATCTGTTGATTGAGGAACTTTAAGAGCAGATTGAACACTCATTAAAATAGATTGATTAAGATTAAGAGGCATTAGTTGAGTTTCTACCTCATTCCAACTAATATTATGCTCAGGACTTCCTACTTGGATGAGATACGCCAATAATCTCGCTAGTTGACTTTGTTGAGTATCACTCATCTGAGTATAATCATGATCTGATGAGCTATCAATAGCAGAAGGCGATCGCAAATTATCTAAGATTTGTTGCCAGTCTTGATGGTCACACGAATCAGGTTTTGCAACTGTTAAGGAAACATGAATTTTTTCACAATCTGGCATTAGTTTCGTTACCCTTGCTTGAACACCAAGATAGCCTAACCAACGAGCAATAGTATCTATTAAAGTGGTTTGGGTTGCTTGAGAATTAGCCAGAAGACGAACTTGGGTCTGTACCAGGGGACGAACGATTTGTGTAAGCATAGTATAGTAAAAATAGGATGGGTTAATTTCTCTTCTGTTTTTAGTATAAATACAGTTTCCGATGACAAGCTGTCACAAAGATAGCTAAATAATAGGAATTTTTCTGATCGGTCGAGTTACAATACATCATGCCCCTATATTAAGTCAGAAATCATAGACTTTTGCGAGAATGTTTATAAACAAAATGTTAATTTTTTCAGCTCTCCAGCTTATGCTAATGAACTAACTTGTTTAATGACCAGAGATTGTTTAGCTGTATTGATTTCTGAGACATTATTAATTGAGCTTGATTCTGATAACTTAAAGCAAGGAAAATTAGAAGGTTGGAATTTGAAAGGATTAACTATGTCAACAGAAAATCAATCTCAAACAATCCCAATTGAGAAAATCAAAAAAGTTGACTTTACAGGAGATATTTTGCTGCCGCGAGGAAATAATTATCTTAGAATCAGTGAAGAAAAAAGAATAATAGACAATCAAAAAATCTGGGAATATATTCCTTTAACAAGGTTAAGTTTAGCCGATGGAGGTAAAATTGCTTTATTGCAACTTAGGGGTATTTTAGGAGAAAAAGATTGGCAAGATTTAGTTAATCAATCTCAATATTTTATTTATGTTATCGACCAGATAGAATTTAATCAAGAAGCAAATAAAATGACAATAAAAGCCAGCCCAATTCCTCGAAATCTATAAAAATAATGAATTATAAATTTTATACAATTGATGTTTTTACTGATCAAATATTTGGAGGAAATCCCTTAGCTGTATTTCCTAATGCCCAGGGACTAAAGCCTCAACAAATGCAAAAAGTTGCAGCAGAATTAAACCTATCAGAAACAGTTTTTGTTTTGCCAGCAGAAACTACCGAAGGAACTAGAAAAATTAGAATTTTTACGCCCAAAGTAGAACTGCCTTTTGCCGGTCATCCCACCGTAGGAACAGCCTATCTTTTAAGTACGATTGGCGAGATTTCCCTACCCCAAAAATCTGAAGCAGAAATGACAATTACTTTTGAAGAAGAAGTAGGATTAGTTCCTGTTAACATTAAAATTGAGAATAAGAAAACAGTCTATACAGAACTTAAAGCAGCCCAACTACCAGAATTTAATAATGATCCCCCATCAATTGAAACATTAGCAGTAATTTTAACCTTAGAAATCTCTGATTTTCGAGACGATCAATATTCTATTCAAGGAGTATCTTGTGGCCTACCTTTTCTCTTTGTTCCATTACATAATAGAGCAGCATTAAGACGGATTAAATTTAATCACGATCGCTGGCAACAATTATTAGCAAATACTTGGACTCCTTCGATTTATGTTTTTTGTTGTGATCCCGAACTAGAAGGATCAAATATGCGATCGCGAATGTTTGCCCCCTCTTTGGGAATTATGGAAGATCCCGCCACAGGTTCAGCTGCAACAGCTTTCGGAGGATATTTAGCGATCCGTCATCCCTTAACAGATGGTACTTTATCTTGGAGGATTGAACAGGGATTTGAAATGGGAAGACCTAGTATTCTTGAGGTAGTAGTAGAAAAACAGCAAGGAAATATTAAAGAAATTAGAGTGGGTGGAGCTTCTGTATTAGTCAGTGAGGGAATAATGACTATTCCCTTAATCAAATAAACAAGCTTAAAACTAGCTAAATCTATGGTTATTGAATAAACCCAGAGCAAGATTTTCACAAAAGTTAAATCTCTGTAATTATGCTATTATTTCCCGTGAATAGCCTATCATCAAGGTTAAAAATTGTTAAGTAAGATTACAGATATTTAGAGCTATGGATGCAGTACCAGTACAAGTTAATGTCATTCTCGAGACCGTGAAAAGCCAATTTTCCGTCCCTTTGATGTTGGTGACTTTGTTAGCGCTGGAGGAGTAACTGGAACTGTCGAAGAAATTGGTCTATTTGTTACTGCCATCAATACAATGGATAATGTGAAAACTATTGTAGGGAATAATACAATATTTTCCGGTAACATTCAGAATTTTACAGCTAATCCCTATCGTCGCGTCGATTTAGTTGCCCAACTTAATCATAGTGTAAATTATGGGGAAGCTATTAACCGACTTAAAGACAATGTAAGTCAAATTCCTAATGTTATCGATGATCCTTCCCCTGACGTTGAAATTTTAGAATTTAACTTAGCAGGTCCGGTTTTAGCCGTTCGTCCCTATTGCCACAATGACAATTATTGGCAAGTCTATTTTGATACCAATAAAGTAATTCGAGAAACTTTAGGCGGCGTTTTTCCAGTTCCAGAACAACATTATGTTATTCGCCAAACTCCAGCAGCTTAAGCTTAAATTCTCTTGCTAATATTCAGAGAATTAATATCATAGGCAAACTTAAGTTTAATAAAATATTTTTTGGTAGAGACGTTTTTTCAAACGTCTCTTGACAGTTTTTACCATATTTATTTAATAAAAAGTTCAGCAACTAAAGGACGATGATCAGAACCTATATTAGGGCCAGTTTTGAGATTAACTACTTGAATATTAGGACTAATTAAATAATGATCAATGGGAATAGATAGAAAAGGTGCTAGAAATTTTGGAAAAAGGGAATAAGTATTTTGAGTCGGCCAAGTTGGTAAAATACCAAAACCTTGACGAGCATTTTTTAAGTTAGTAGAACTAATCAATTTTTCATAATAAGGTGACCACATTGTTATATTTAAGTCCCCCATAACAATTATTGGTTTATCAAGATTTTTAATATATTTTGCCATTGAATCTAACTGTTGATTACGCCAAGCAAAAAACTGTTCAGAAATAGGTGCTTGAGGATGGGTAACTATCAAAGAAATTGTTTGTTTATTAATCGTTAATTTTGCTGAAATATTTAACTTTTCATAAGCAGCGAATTGTTCAATTTTACAATCTTTCAGTTCTTGTTTGCTATAAACAATCAATTCTTGAGCATACTTACTATATTTTCCACAGATATAAGGCCAAGTGTCACCAAGAAGTTCTAATTTCTTGTGCCATTCAGGAGTTGTTTCTATAAAAGCTACTAAATCAGGTTGTTCTTTTTTAACAAATTGTATAGTTTGAAAATATTTTTTATTATCTTTATGTACATTAAAAGTTAAAAGTTTTAAATTTGTTGTCTTATGGTTTATAGTGTGATTAATTTCCAGATGCCAAGGAATAATATGGACTGAATTTATTGTTGTAAATATTAGCGCAATCAAAACAAACTTACTTGGTCTATTTGATAACAAAAAAAACAACAATATAATTGACAATAAAAAGTATTGTAATTGAAAATGAGAGAAAAGTTCTAAGATAAATTCTTTTCCGAATTTATAAGAAACCAAAGAAATTATTGTCAAAGCAATAATAGATAATAAGATAATTATATTAAGTATATTCTTGAAAAAACTAAGATTCATTATAATAATTGATAATAAATTAAACACCTAATAGGGTTTAAAATTAAAGAATGAACTCCAGTGATATCGTTTTGCTAAAGTCAGAAATTATTTTTGGGTCATTGACTTAAATTAGACGAAAGTCCGATTTTAGCTTATTATTTATTCTGAGTGTCCAATTAACTATCTGTAACATTTATGTTACTATTTTATATAATCTCAGAAAATTTATGTCAAAATTCTCAACTTCGATCGCTATCCATTATCATGAACGGACTAAATATCATCCCGAAACCATTGCAACTAAAAGTCGGGGTTTGGACTGGTCTAAACAACCATCTGTTTTTAAAGAATATAAAATTGGTAATTCCTATGATCTAAAAACTTACTTATCAGACAAAAGTATTGAAAATGAACAAACACAAACCTGGCGACGTTTATCTTATTTCTTAGCCTCTAGTTATGGTTTAATTGAATTAGCTGCTGCAATTAATCATTATCGACCCCATTTAATAGGAGGATTTTTTGATCATATAATTAATGAATTATTATATCTTGATCCTGAGCAAGAAGCAGCAATTACAATTATTTCTCTCAAAGATTTATTAGCTCCTCAACAAAACCCATTACATTACTTTAAAACAACGGCTTTACCCTCAGAAATCCAGACAGATTATCCTAATATTGACGATGGAAAATTACTGCATTATTTTCATCAAGCAACAGAAATAGAACCAAGAGAAACTTTTCCAGATGCTACTTTAAATGATGATTCATCAAACTTAGAAGATAAATATAATTTCCCTTTTTGTTTAAAAATTTCTACTAAAACTAAACCTATTAATTGGGGAGAAAATCTTCAAGACTTACAAGAAACAATTTTTAAACGACGTTCAACTCGTTCCTATACAGGGTCAAATTTAAGTCTAGAAGAACTTAAATTCCTGCTCAATTTTACCTATCAACCTCAAAACTACGAAGAAATAGGATTAGATAGTGATCCCGATTATTTTGATTTAAGTCTCATTGAAACCTTTATCGCTGTATCAGGAGTGAATGGATTAGAAGAAGGTTGTTATTATTATGCCCCTAAAGCTCAAGAATTAAGACAAATTCGTTTTAAAAACTTTCGACGGGAATTACATTATTTATGTTTGGGACAAGATTTAGGAAGAGACGCTGGAGTTTTAATTTTTCATACTGCCGACTTACAAAAAGGAGTCAACAAATATGGCGATCGCGTCTATCGTTATTTACATTTAGATGCAGGACATTTAGGACAACGCCTCAATTTAGCAGCCATTCAACTTAATTTAGGAGTTAGTGGAATTGGCGGATTTTTTGATGATCAAGTAAATGAAGTTTTGGGTATTCCCAATGATGAAGCAGTCCTGTATATTACTACCTTAGGCAGACCTCGATAGGATTAAATTTTGTGTAATAGGGTTCTAGCTGCTTCTTTAGCTGCATCCTCAAAAGGTAATAAAACTAGATTTGCTCCCCCATGTTTAAGAATTTCCTTTTCTCGATGAGTATGACTTGTTAGAGCAACTTGTCCTTGAAAGCGATGATTGCGCAAAGTATGGAGTAATCCTAGACCGATACGTTCCCCTGGAAGGGTGCTAACCACCCATTTTGCTTCAGTTAATGGTAAAGTTCCCGCAAATTCGGGATCTTCCACATCTCCATAAAAGGCCAAGACATTCTCTTGACGCCACTGTCGAACTAACTCTGGATTAAAATCTACCCCTAAAACTTGTAACCCTTGTTCCTGTAAATGTTGGATCAAACTGCCCCCATATCGCCCTAAACCGAATAAAATTACATCTACAGGTGGAATGTCTACCCTGTCTAAATCCCCTAATTTTTGGTGAGAATGGGGAATTAATTTTTCTAAATGAGACAAGACAGGGGAAAACCATTCATAAAGAGCATGGGAATCAATAATCATATAAGTAGACACCCCCATGGTCATTAATCCGACTAAAGTGATTAATCCTAAAATATTTTCAGGAATATGGCCTAAAGATACACCTAAACTCGCTAAAATGAGAGAAAATTCGCTAATTTGTCCCAAAGAAAAACTGGTAATGGCACTGGTATATTGGCGATAACCCATCATGCTCATCAAAATCATGATCATTAAGGGTTTGCCAATCAAAACAAATAGGGAGAGAATGACTGCTCGAATGATTTCTGTAGTCAAATAGCTGATATCAATATGAATACCTAGATTAATAAAGAAAAAGAGCAGGAGAAAATCCCTTAAACTGACTAATCGCGCCCCCAAAGTTGAGCGATAATGGGTAGAAGCTAGAGATACCCCCGCAATAAAAGACCCAACCTCTTTACTAAACCCTAAACCATCCCCAATAGCTGCTAAGGCGATCGCCCAAGAAATAGCAAAAATTAATAATAATTCTGTAGAATAGGCAATATTATCGAGCAACTTAGGTAAGACATAGCGAGTTACTAAAGCCGCCAATAGTAAAAATCCCCCACCTTTAATCAGAACCATAAATATTTGCTGAACTAAAGATTCCTGGGAACTTCCACTAAAAGCACTCAGAGCAATCATTACCAAGACTACGACAATATCTTGAACAATAAGTATTCCTAGAGCAATTCGTCCGTGTAAGGCATCAATTTCGCGTTTATCAGACAGTAATTTAACTATAATAATCGTACTAGAAAAGGTTAAAGCAATGGCAATATAAAAAGCAGATATGCCTTGAATTTGCAATAAAATAGCGATGAAATAGCCTAAGAATCCTGTAATTAAAATTTGCCCTGCTGCTGTTGTCATAGCTACCGGACCCACAGCCTGAATTTCGTGGGGATCTAGTTTTAATCCCACCACAAATAATAGTAAAGCAATGCCTAATTCAGCCAATAACTCCACTTCTTCGGTTGAAACCACTATGCCTAAACCCGCAGGTCCTACTAAAATACCGACAATAATAAAAGCCATAATTAATGGTTGACGTAACCAGAGAGCTAAGGCCCCAACTCCAGTTGCAATGGCTAAAATACAAGCAATTTCGGAAAAGACATTGTTGAAACTAATCATAAACTTAAATCTCCTCAAAATAACCCGATTGGGTGAAGTTGCCTAACATTAATTTTTTGTAACCTAGTTAATAGATGAAGTTCAGGTAATGAGGAGGTAGACATTTATGAAAAGGAACATTTTAGTCACCCTAGCCCTCGCTACTCCCATCATTTTAGCGAGTCCAGTTCTAGCCGGAAATCCGGCCCACGTTCAAAGATTACTCTCAACAGGGGAGTGTATGGGCTGTGATCTCTCCTATGAAGATTTACGATATGCCCATTTGATTGGGGCAGATTTACGTGATGCTGACCTCTCAGGTGCAAACTTGATTGAGGCCAACCTTGAAGGAGCTGACTTGACAGGAGCAACCTTAAAAGGTGCTAATTTAACAGGGGCAATGGTTACGAATGCCAGCTTCAACGATGCGAATTTGGATAATGTTAACTTTACCCACGCTATGATTTACGATGCTGATGTTACTGGGGCATCAATGAATAATTTAGACTTAACTAATGCTCAAATCTATAATACAGGTATTGGCATTGGCGGAGAAGCTCCTTAAATGGGGAACTATATTTGAAGCCATCACTTTTATTAAATTGAGAAGACAATAGCAGTTATCATACTCGTGAGGTACAGAAGTTGATGGTTTTGGAGATTCGGAGGTTCGGCAGTCAAATCGATTTTAGATTTTGGATTTTGGATTTTCCCCTGCTTGAAAGACTTCGGGCTTGCAGATTTTAGATTTTAGATTAATGATTATACGATTTGATGATCTTAACTTGTCCCTGCTTGAAAGACTTCGGGCTTGTTTTTAATCTTTTATCGTAAATCCAAAATCCAAAATTGTCTGGTCAGCAGTCGGAGGAAAATCAAGGTGTACCTCACCAAAGTGATAGACGCTATATATTCTTTCCTATGGTTTTAATTAGGATAAATTGTTAAGGACGAATTAGCAATTGTGCGCGACAAAATAATTGATTATCGCCTAAATTAAGAGAATCAATCACCACATCTGAACCTAAATCTAGTTCCAGTTCTTCTAAGGAATTATTACTAAACTCTGATAATCCTTCCATCTCAAGAGGAATGAATCTTAGGGTTTGGGAAGAAATTAATTCTAATTGTCCTTTAATAATAATTTGATTTTCAGCTTCATTTTGAGTAACTAAACCCTGTAAGGTAAAAGTCGACTGACTTAAGGTTACTTCTTGCCAGATAATCTCATATTTATCTAAAATTTGTTGAACATTACTCAACCCCTGATATTCTAATAAAGTAATTAATAATTCTCGAAAAGCATCACCTAATAAAGAAGAAGATAAAGACGCTTGTAAATCAGTTTCAGTTACTTGAATTTCGCCTAAAACTTGAATATTTTCGAGTAATTGTAAAGGTTTACCTTTAATAATCTGACCAATATTAATCCGAATATTTTCTCCCGTAATTTCAGCTTGAGCTAAATGTAACCCCTGATAAACCGCACCCTTACTATTAAGCATAATACCTGGAATATATCCCCCCAAAATTTGGCGATCGCTTCCGTCAATCTTCATCTGTAGTGTTTCCACATGATCGACTTGAGAACGCAACCAAAGTTGCACCGCAGGAGAGAGAATCTTACTGATAATATTACTGGGTTTACGAATCCACATCATGATGATTGAACAAATTACTAGATACCAACTCTGTTGTTATAGCGCAATAACTCAATCAACGATCGCTAAATGAACAATTCCATCACCTTGATTAACCAAAGGATTTTGGGTATGTCCAATGACGATCCCATTAACAGTTGCACGGACTTTAACACTATTGTCACCAAAAGTGTCAGCAATAATGCCTAATTTTTGCTTTTTCACTACCTTTTCTCCTAAAGCTACCTCCAAGCGAAAAATACCGCTACGGGATGCCCTAATCCATTTAGATTTCTCCACTTCGATCGAAGTTACCGGAGATCTATACCAAGAAAACTGATACATTCCTAAACACTCCATTACCCTCTCAATTCCTTCCACACCCACCCGAATAGCCTCTATATCAAACCGTAAAGCTTCTCCCGCTTCATACAGTAAAATAGGAATCCCCTTTTTGCTCGCTGCTTCTCGCAAAGAACCATCACGAGTCGTAGCATGTATTAGTAGAGGCGCTCCAAAAGCTTGAGCGCAGCGACGTGTTTCTTGATCTTGGAGATTAGCGCGAATTTGGGGTAAATTAATCCGGTGGATAGAGGCCGTATGTAAGTCAATACCGTGGGTACTTTGTTGGACAATTTCCTTCATAAATAGACAAGCCAACCGTGAAGCTAGAGAACCCCCCTCAGAGCCGGGAAAAGAGCGATTTAAGTCCCTGCGATCGGGTAAATATCGAGATTGTTCGATCAAACCAAAAACATTAACAATTGGTACAGCAATCAAAGTACCGTGTAACAATTTTGGCCGAATTTTTTCGACAATTTGGCGAATAATTTCCACTCCATTGAGTTCATCTCCATGAATAGCTGCGCTTAGCCAAAGTTTAGGTCCCGATTGAATGCCATTAATGACCGTAATCGGTAGAGAAAGCAGGGTTTGGGTAGGCAAACGGGCTACAGGAAGTTCTAAGCGCCTAAATTCTCCTGGTGCGATCTCTTCGCCTGCGATTTTAACGATTTTCTGTGACTCATTTTCTGTCAATAGTTCCTCTCTAACAGCAATTTTCATCTGCATAGATTAAACATTAAAATCTAAATACTTCCCACACTCACTCATTGATACACTCAATTGAAAACTACCCTCAATATTGAATGCGATCGCGGGTTTTTCCAGGTGCAGCATTTTTTTCCAAAAATTCAATAATCTTGCCCGCTACATCGATCTCTGTTGCCTTCTCTATCCCCTCCAAACCAGGAGAAGAATTAACTTCCATGACCACCGGACCGCGATTAGAACTAAGCATATCTACTCCAGCTATTCTTAACCCCATTGCTTTAGCTGAACGGACTGCTGTACTCCTTTCTTCTGGCGTTAACTTAACTTTTTCGGCCTTTCCTCCCCGATGTAGGTTAGAGCGAAATTCTCCTTCTGCGCCCTGTCTTTTCATCGATGCTATTACCTTATCACCAACCACAAAGCAACGGGTATCTGCACCGCCAGCTTCTTTAATAAACTCCTGAACTAAAATATTGGCATCCAATCCCCGAAAAGCTTCAATAACCGACTTAGCAGCTTGATGGGTTTCAGCTAATACTACCCCAATACCTTGAGTACCCTCTAATAGTTTAATCACCAAGGGTCCGCCGCCTACAATATCGATTAAACCATCAATGTCTTTGGTAGCGTGGGCAAAACCCGTCACTGGCAAACCAACCCCCGCACGAGCTAAAATTTGTAAACAGCGCAATTTGTCCCGAGAGCGAGCAATAGCTTGAGATTCGTTGGCACTGAAAACTCCCATCACTTCAAATTGCCTTACCACTGCTGTCCCATAAAAAGTCCTTGATGCCCCAATACGGGGAATAATTGCGTCAAAGTTTTCTAAGGGTTTACCTTGATAAATTACCGATGGCTTTTGAGAAGCAATATTCATATAGCAGCGCAGGTAATTAATGACTGGCATTTGGTGTCCACGGGCTTCTCCAGCTTCTACAAGTCTTTTAGTAGAATAAAGGGAGGAATCTTGTGATAAAACGGCAATTTTCATCTTTTTTATTTCTTCGGTTTGTATTTTTTAGGATCTTTTCCCCGACGACTTGCCAAAAAAGACTTTCGAGAATCTACCATAAAGCGTCCTCTGATTGCTTGGCGACCTAGTAACATTCGGAAACCCATAACATCTCGATTAGTTAATGTCAATTCAATAGGCCATTGTTGTCCGCCCAATTGTACCATCGTTTTAATTACGGGTCGTAACTGATCATGTCCAGTAGAACTGCGAACTTTTCTGTGTTCTGATAGTTCGGCTTGTGTAATTATCGTTTGGTTGGTATCCCTTTGATAGGGATGTACCTTAAATCGCACCATCTGTTTTTGAGCCTCAGTGAACATTTCGATGTCTAAAGCATGAAGGGCAGATGATCTGGCTCCGGTGTCAATTTTAACCTTAATTTCTTCAATTCCTAATTCTGGTAAGGCTATTCGCTCCCGCCAGCCGATTATTAATAATTGCTGCTTTTGATTAACCATCCTTACTGTTCCTTGATCAAGTTAAGGTTACTTTGGGGAATGTTATCTATGGAAGATTCGACACTAATATCGAGATCTGAGATTTTTTTGAGGCAATCAATCAATTGAGCAGCAGTTTTCATTTGCTTCAAGTCATCGGGTCCTAGTAACTGCTCTAATTCCTTATTATTTTTCTTGCTTAATATGACTGGATATTCTCTTTTTTCTCGATATTTTTCTTCAAATTCATCTTTGTGTAAAAATTCTAAGGCATCTTTTGAGGATTTTCTAAAATTTTTCCATTCTTTTCTTTCAGTTACTATTCCATAGGTCAGATTACACAGATCACACTGATAAGTATCTGGACTAATTATTTTATGACCCATATCCAAAATAGTATTAATTAAGCCACTGTTGGCATTATAAACAAAGATAATTTCCATAGAATAATTCACAACCAAAGAGACCAAAAACAATTGTAAGGATGAATTTGCTTAACGGGTTGTCCATTTTGATAAACAGGCCGATTTTCTCTAAACCAAGCAAATAAAGATCCTTCGAGATTAAACACCTGCTTGTACCCCTGGTCTTGAAGTTTCTTAGCCAAAATCGCTGAACGATAGCCAACGGAACAATAAGTAACAATGGGGGTTAAAGTAGATAATCCTATTATATCCCTCAATTGGAGTAAGTTAGCAGGACTTAATTGTGCCTGTTGGAGATGACTAATAGCGTATTCTTCAGGAGTTCTCGCATCAAGCAACACAGGAGGATGGCGTTGGTCATCCCCGAACCAATCAGCTAATTCAGCAGTAGAGATGTGAGAAATTGAGGGAAATTGTAGTCGAATCAAAAAACTTAAGAGACAGTAGTTCACGTCCGAATATCAGGATAAAATCCTTTGAGATAGGTCGCTGAGACCCCTAAACCCCAAAGAAATCCTAGCCACAAATAAAGTCCATGGGCTTTGAGTGTGCCTAAAGCTGCGACGCGACGGTCAGAAGATTGCACCACACGATTGATTAGGCAAATACGCCCTTTATTAACTAGCTTAAGACATAAATCCGCATCCTCCATGATGGGCAAATCAGAATCAAAACCACCACAGTCCCAAAAATCAGTTTGACGACAGAACATGACCTGATCGCCAAACAACAATCTTAGTCCTTTAAAAAAAAATAGATGCGGACGAAATATTAGCGGTGCATAGTAAGTTTTGAGGTAGTTGTGCAGGGAAATATCCCATCGGGTTGTCTTTTGTCCACTCATCAAACAAATAAAACCGCCACCAGCTATTTGAGGTTCGGCTAAGGTCATTTCTATAAGCGTTACTAAATCGTTAGGAACTAACGTATCAGCGTGAAGGAAGCACAAAAGCTCAGTGGTAGCCGCTTTAGCTCCCAGGTTCATTTGGAAAGAACGTCGAGCTATAGGAGAGGAAATTGTCGTGATGCCATAATTGTCAGCAATGAGCCGAGTTTGATCTTGACTACCTCCATCAACAATGATGATTTCGACAGCAGGAGGTTCTAATGCACTGAGGCAGCGGAGAATATAGGGTAAGCAATTGGCTTCATTGAGAGTGGGAATAATAATCGAAAGACCAGCCATGATTAACGAAATCTCCAAGTCTCTAAGTGATTTTTGTAAGGTCTTAAACTGAGAATTTTTACTTATTGATGTAAAGAAATATAAAAAATGTTAAGATAAGAAAAGATTATAATCAAACTTTTTTTAAATGCCAGATTCATATCCCGATCAATCAGAACTACTTGAAAGTGTACTCGAGCCTTTATTGGAAGGTTTTCAATATTGGTTCACCCTAGCTCGGAATTTATTAGAATCCGAGCGGATTACCCTATTATCTATCCAAGAACAGGAGGAACTACTCGAAAGAGTCAAAAAGAGTCAACAAGAACTAATGACTGCTCAACTGCTCTTTAAAACTCTGGGGAAACAAGCTGGAATTGATACAAGCGTTTTAGTTCCTTGGCATCAATTAGTGGCACAATGTTGGCAAATTTCCAGACAATGGCGAGCATATAAAAAAAATAACCCTTAATTTTCTTCATCATTAAGGAATGTTCAGAAATGGATTTGTGTAGGCAATTATTGGTAAGCTAATTATAATTATCAAAAATCTTACCTTATTATCTATCGCCTTCCAAAACTTACCAACTGCTTTTTTACGGAGGATTTTAAATGTTGCACCTGCTTTACATTCTCGCTTTTACTATTATTGCCTTTCTTGCGGTGAGTAATCTAATTCGTAGCCTAATTACAGTGAGTATGGATTCACCCAGACCATATCAAGATAAAAGGCAGTCTTTCAAGAACAAGTCCCTGAATTTGACAGGTTCTAACACAACAATTCATCCCGAATTATTAGATGATAGTGGCAATCCCATCAATGAACCTTTATTAGTAATGCGTTCAGTAACCGTTGAAGATGCCAGACAACAACTTGATGCTTTGTATAACGATTCTCCTAACCAAACTCAGGAAAAAGGAGAATAATACTAAAAATATACTCAATATTTTACCAATCCGTAACCATTGATTTTTGCCCCATGGTTACTGGTTTTTTTGAGTATGATAAAAGTTAGACACCAATCATAGTTTATAGAAAGTAATCAAAAAATTGATATGGGAATTGATCAAACTGAATATCGTCAGCGTCGGGAAGATTTGATGAGCAAAATCGGTCAAGGAACTGCTATTTTTCGTAGCGCTCCCACATCGGTGATGCACAATGATGTAGAATACACTTTCCGTCAAGATAGCGATTTTTTTTATTTGACAGGATTTAATGAACCCGAAGCAGTAGCAGTATTAATTCCCCATCATCAAGAACATCGTTTTGTCTTATTTGTCCAACCAAAAGATCCTGACAAAGAAACTTGGACAGGTTATCGTTGTGGGGTAGAACAAGCTAAAGAAATTTACGGTGCAGATGAAGCTTATCCTATCAATGAAATCGATGAAAAATTACCCCAATATCTTGAAAAAAGCGATCGCATTTATTATCGTTTAGGTCGAGATAAATATTTCAATGAGGTTATTTTATCCCATTGGCAGCGATTAATGGCCACTTATCCTAAGCGGGGAACTGGCCCAGTGGCTATTGAAGATCCTAGTCTAATTCTTCACCGAATGCGTCAGGTCAAAAGTGTTAAAGAATTGGCTATGTTACGTCAAGCAATGGAAATTTCCGCGATCGCTCATAATCGTGCCAGGGAATTTGTTAAAGCGGGCCATTATGAGTATCAACTTCAAGCAGAAATTGAGCATACTTTCCGCTTGCAC
>DLXW01000070.1 GCA_003448685.1 Cyanothece sp. UBA12306 | reverse complement strand
GCCCAAAATTTTCCTCCTGATTTAATTTTACTCGACATTATGATGCCAGAAATGGATGGGTATGAAGTCTGTCAACAACTCAAATTAGATCAACGAACCAAAGATATCCCCGTAATTTTTGTGAGTGCCATTGATGAAGTATTAGATAAGGTTAAAGCTTTTGCAGTGGGGGGAGTTGATTATATGACTAAACCTATTCAAGAACAAGAGGTTTTTGCCCGCATCGAAACTCACTTACAAATTCGCCGCTTACAAGAAAACTTAGAAGAAAAAAACCAAAAATTACAGATAGCCTTGAGACAAGTTAAACAAGCACAAAATCAATTAATTCAATCAGAAAAAATGGCTGCTTTAGGTCAATTAATTGCTGGAATTTCTCATGAAATTAATACCCCCCTAGGTGCTATTAATTCTTCTATTCAAAATCTCGCTGCATTTTTTAAACAAGATATTAAAACTATTTGGGATTTTTGGACAAGTATTGCTGCCGAAGATCAAGCTTACTTTTTTGATCTATTGAATAATATATCACCATCAAACTTATCAAGTAGAGAAAAACGTCAAATCAAAAGAAAATTCATTCAGCAATTAGAAACCCAGGGAATTCAGCAAGCTGATTATATCGCTGACACCCTAGTAGATTTAGGAATTTCTGCTGAAAAAATTGAGTTATTTATTCCCTTATTTAGACAAGCAAAAGGAATAGAAATTTTAGATAAAGCTTATCAATTTTTTAGTTTAAAAAAAAGTACAGAAACCATTAAGTCCGCAACAGATAGAGCAGATAAAATTATCTTTCCACTAAAATCCTATGCTCGTTATGATTTAGGGACAGAGAAAAGGGAATCTGATCTCATTCATGGAATTGAAACAGTTTTAACGTTATACCATAATCAAATCAAACAAGGAGTAGAAATTATTAAAAACTATACCGAGTTACCTCCTATTCTTTGCTATCCTGATGAACTTATTCAAGTATGGACAAACCTCATACATAACGCCTTACAAGCTATGGAATACCAAGGACAATTAATGATCGATGTTCAAAGAGAAAATGAGCTAATTTTAACTAAAATCACCGATAATGGCCCAGGCATTCCTGAAAAAATTATGCCCAGAATATTTGAGCCATTTTTTACCACCAAAATTGCGGGAGAAGGAAGTGGTTTAGGTTTAGATATTGTTGAACGAATTATTGACAAACATCAAGGTACAATAGAAGTAAAATCTTGTCCAGGAAAAACTACTTTTATTGTTTACCTTCCCCTGATTCTTAAAGGTTCATCAGCAGCTGACAAAAATTTTCAAGATCAGGAGTATTAACCTTATGAATAAACCCGTTATTTTATGTGTTGATGATGAACCAACTATTTTAGATAGTCTAAAAATTCAATTAAAAAAAGAATTCCAAGATAATTATCTTTATGAAGCAGCAGAAAATGCCAATGAAGCATTAGAAATTATTGAAGAACTACAAGACAATGAAATTAGTGTTTTAGTGATTATTTCTGATTGGTTAATGCCAGGAATGAAAGGTGATGATTTTTTAATTAAAGTTCATAAATGCTTCCCTAATATTGTGAAAATTATGCTCACAGGACAAGTAAATAAAAGCTCAATTAATAAAGCAGAACAATATGCAGATTTATACTGCTGTTTACATAAACCTTGGAATAACCAAGAATTAATAGAAACTATCAAATCTGGAATAAAAAAAGGATGAAACAAGCTAAACCAATAATAATTTGTATCGACGATGAACTAACCGTCCTCGATAGTTTAAAAATAGAACTTAAAAAAGCCATTGGCGACGAGTGTATTATTGAAACAGCTGAGGGGGGTAAAGATGCTCTAGAATTAATGGAAGAACTAATCAAAGATGATTATGAAGTAGCTTTAGTTCTATCTGATTATATTATGCCTGATCTTAAAGGGGATGAAGTCCTCCGAAGGATGCACGAAATGTCGCCTCATACCATCAAAATTATGCTAACAGGTCATGCTAATCTAGAAGCAGTAGGTAATGCGATTAAATATGCTAGACTCTATCGCTATCTTCCTAAACCTTGGCAGTCAGAAGATTTAAAAATAACAGTTGTAGAAGCTGTACATAGTTATCTCCAAGATCAAAAAATTTTAGAACAAAAAGTACAACTTAAAAAGCTAAATCGAGAGTTAGAAGAATTAACCCGTAACCAGGCAAAAATTATTGCACAAAGAACTGCTGAACTCGAAAAAGCCAACCAAGAATTGCAACGCTTAGCTATTTTAGATGGACTTACCCAAATTCCTAACCGTCGCCGTTTTGACGAATATATTCGACAAGAATGGTTAAGGTTATCAAGGGAAAGAAATAACCTATCTTTAATTCTTGCCGATGTAGATTTTTTTAAGCAATATAATGACGAATATCTCCATCAAGCAGGAGATAATTGTCTAATTGCTATTGCTAAAACGATCCAAAGAACCCTCAAACGCCCAGCAGATTTAGTAGCCCGTTATGGAGGAGAAGAATTTGCTATTATCTTACCTAATACCTGCCCCGAAGGCTCTTTAATTATTGCTAAAAGAATTCGGGAAGAAATAGCTAAGCTAAAAATACCCCATAGCCGTTCTAGCGTTAGTGAATATGTCAGCTTAAGTATGGGAATATCAAGCATCATTCCCTTTAAGGGAGGAACCCATTTAACCTTAATTAATTTAGCTGATAAAGCTCTTTATAAAGCAAAAAACCTGGGACGTGATTGCATTATGCTAGAATTAATCGATTAAAAATAACATGATAAATAGACAAGAATGGACTCATATCATTAAACAAAAAGCCTTAGATTTGGGCTTTCATAAAATAGGAATTGCTAATGTCGATAGTACCTTTAATGATCAAGCAGTTACTCGCCTCAAAAACTGGTTAGCTTTGGGCTATCATAGCGATATGGCTTGGATGGCTAACCCAAAACGCTTCGATATTCGTAACTGTCTGCCCGAAGTTAAATCTGTTATCTGTGTCGCCCTTAATTATTACACTCCTCATCAACATCCCCCAGGAAAAGAATACGGCAAAATTTCCCGTTATGGATGGGGAAGAGATTATCATAAAGTTATCAATAAAAAGTTAAAAGCCTTGAGTCAGTGGTTACAAAATCAAGGTAATTCGATTCAAACTCGTTATTATGTTGATACTGGACCAATACAAGATAAAGTTTGGGCGCAAAGGGCAGGTATTGGCTGGATTGCGAAAAATAGTAATGTGATTACCCGTGAATATGGCAGTTGGGTATTTTTAGGCGAAATATTGACAAATTTGACTTTAATTCCAGATCAACCCCATACTCAGCATTGTGGAACCTGCACTCGCTGTTTGGATGCTTGTCCCACAGGGGCTATTCCCCAACCTTTTGTGGTAGATGCCAATCGTTGCATCGCCTATCATACCATTGAAAATCCCGCAGAAATCTTACCCGAGGCGATCGCTTCCAATTTACAAGGATGGGTTGCTGGATGCGATATTTGTCAAGAGGTATGTCCCTGGAATCAAAGATTTGCTCAAGAGACAGATATTGCTGATTTTCAGCCCTATCCTCAGAACTTAGCACCAGAACTAAAAGAATTAGCCCAGATGTCCCTAGAGGAATGGGATCAACGTTTTCGCAGTTCAGCATTACGAAGAATTAAGTTAAGGAGATGGCAACGTAACGCTAATGCTAACCTAGAGAAATAGGGACTTCCTCTGTGAATGTCAAGATCATATTTCTCACTCTTACTCCTAACAAGAAACAATGACAATTAAGGTAATTGTATTTGACTTTGATGGTACTTTAGCTGATAGTTACAATACCTTTGTGGAAATTGCCAACGGCTTATCAGAAGAATTTGGCTATAAACCTATTAATTTAGAAGAGCAACAACAACTCAAACATTTAAGTGCTAGAGATATTATTAAACAATCAGCAATAAGTCCTTTTAAAATCCCTTTTATTTTGAGGAGAGTTAAGTATGAATTAAACAATAAAATTCACGAACTTAAACCAATTAATCAGATTCCTGATTATCTACAAGAATTGAAAAAACAAGGCTATTTATTGGGAATTGTCACCTCAAATATTGAGAAAAACGTTATAGCTTTTCTTGAAAATAATCAGTTAACTGATCTGTTTGATTTTATTCATTCAGAAATCGCTTTGTTTGGCAAACATAAGGTAATCAACAAACTTATTAAGAAAAGTCAATTTAGCAAGAATGAAGTTATTTATGTTGGGGATGAAACCAGAGACATTTACTCAGCTAAAAAAAGTCAAATTAAAGTAATTGCGGTAAGTTGGGGATTTAATTCCCCAGAAATTTTAGCTCAATATCAGCCAGATTTTCTCATTTATCAACCGCAAGAGTTAATACAAGTTATTAATAATTTTTCAGAAAACTTTCAACGGGTACTTTAGACATTTTAACCAAAAGAAATCAGGTATTAATAAGTTATTTAAGTTTTTGTTTAATGAAGTTAATAACTTGTGATAATTGGTTTTTCAGTCCGTCGATTTCTTTTTGCATTTTGGTTAGTTGTTGACGTAAAGATTCGATTTCTGCAGCCATAGAGGCTGTATCCCCAGAAGTTTTTGATCTATCTTCTTGTCCTGATTCTGGTGGTTTAGGATGCTTCTTGGCCTTAGCCATAGCATCTCGAATAGCATCTACCAATTCCTTTTGTTCAAAAGGCTTTTCTACAAAAGAAAAAAATTCAAAGGGTTCAGAAATTTTCTCTAAGACTTGTTTTTTTAGTCCCGACATCAAGACTAAGGGAATTACCTTGAGATCGTACTCTTTTTGAATTTCTTGGTAAACTTCCCAACCACTCATTTTTGGTAAAAGGAAATCTAACATAATTAAATTCGGTTTTTGGCTACGAATCAGGTTGTATCCTTCAGCTCCATCTTTGGCTTCGAGGACATCAAAGTTATCAGGTAACATATCCCTAATCCGCATCCGAACTACTTTACTATCGTCAATTACGAGAATTTTATGAGTTGTCACGGCAAACTTCCCTTAAAGAGTTGAATCAATCATCATAGAAATACCCATCGTCGATCTTAATTGATAATCTATGGGTATTACCTAGTCTAATATGCCCTAAAAATACTATCAACTAACAGTTGATAATCAGAAATTTTTTCGCAAATCTCTAAACTTAACTAAATGTCTGAGTTTAAAGCAATGTTAGGCATAATTTTGCCTAATGGACTGAAAAAAGCAGATCCGAACCATTATGTGGCATCTCAAGGATTTCAGAGACTTGATTGTTCTCGTCTACCATTACTAAACGAGGTTGCCAAGGTACAGGGATCGGTTCTTCTATCTCAATATAGGTAAAGATAATCACGATATCGCCAACTTCTGCTAGCCTAGAAGCAGCCCCTCTAAGTTCCATTTTTCCGCTACCAGCTTCGGCTTCAATGACATAGGTTGCCCACCTTTGCCCATTATTTACGTTGACGATCTCAACCCTCTCGAAAGGCAGAATGTTAGCCGCTTTCATTAGTTGAGCATCAATTGCCATAGAACCCATGTAGTTCAATTGCGAACCGGTTATAGTGGCTCGATGAATTTTTGAATTTAAAAAAGTACGTTTCATAATTTAATTTATATTGTAAATTAGGACTTTAAGGTTTTGCCCTTTCAAATAATAAATAAATAGTTTAATTAACTTTCAATAATATCTTCTTATAGCAAATCCGGTGCTCACAGACTGTTTGTCAACAAAACATTAAGTAGGGTGCGTTACGCTACGCTAACACAACCTACAATTACCTTAATAATTTACTTTTCCCTATAAACGCAAAAACAAGTAAATTATTTACAGATAGAGCAAACGAAGTATCTCTTTCTACAGAAATACTTCGTTTATTTCTATAATATCTGATCAATAGTTTCTTAGCGAACTGTTCCCCGTAAAGCTTCAGCATCAATGGGTTTAAGTAAATAAATCCGCAACAAATCTCCAACTATACCCGCTATTAACGGTAGTTTTTTCAATGTTTTAACAATTTTAGGTGCATCACTTTCCCCAATTGCTTTCATTTTCAAATTACGTTGAGAACACCGTTGTAAACGGGGATAAAATTCAGGATGATCCACGTCTAAAACACTAGGAAAGGCTCTGGCTGATGTTTCGTTGGTTTTACGGATAACTTCTTGATCAAATTCTGTTGCATTTAAACCTAAAGATTCGTAAAAACTAGCTCTTTCGTGTACCGTTAAAGTATGGGTGGCAAATACTGATAAGAGGAAAAAGCGACTCCATAATCTTGACTGCCAAGTGTTCCATAGTTTGGGTTGGGAACGCAATAATGCTGTGAAAATATCCCCATGACGATTTTCATCCTGACACCAGTTTTCAAATTTTTTGAAGATAGGATAAAACTGTTTTTCAGGATGCTTTTCTAAGTGGCGGAAAATAATAATATAACGCCAATAACCAATTTTTTCTGAGAGATAAACCGTATAAATTACCCACTCTAAAGGAAAGAAAGTATAGGTACGGGTTTTAGTGACTTTTCCTAAATCAAGGGATAGGTTAAAGTCTGCCATTGCTTTGTTCAAAAATCCCGCATGACGCGCCTCATCCCTGGCCATTAAATGGAACATTTCTGATAGAATGGGATTGCGGTTTTTGGTTTTGCGAGAAAGCTCTTTAAAAAGTAGGAATCCTGAAAATTCTGAGATACAAGAACGTTCAAGATATTCAATAAATCCTTCTTTAGTAGTTTCGTCTAAATCATCCCAACATCCTGTTTTAAAGTCTTCATCACGAACAAAATGGTGACGGTTGTAGTCATTTCTCATCTCCGTCAACATCGCTTGTAATTCTGTCTCTTGTTCCGTCAAGGAGAGGTTCGCAGCAGTTTCAAAGTCCGTAATATAGAAACGGGGAGTGAGGAGGGTTTCCTTGCTAGGTGCTTTGGTTCCTTCTTTAACTTGTGATGAAGCCGCTTTGTCTAAGGTATTAACCATGATTATGCTTATATAACTGGATGGTTATATTACAATATAAAGCCTGAAGTACCTTTTTGGCTAGGGGGTATTTGCAAACTGTTACACATTGACGCTCTGGCTCTTAAATTGTTATCTTGAAATGTGGTCAAATACCTATTGAGAACTGAACCAAGAGCTTTTTCTCGCTATGTCTGAAGTAAATAACCAAAATCGTCTGAGAAATCTGTTAATAGCCCTAACAGCGATCGCTCTGAGTACGGCAATCTTTTTCGGGTTTCAAACTCAAGCAAGTTCCGTATCTTTAGAAGCACAAGCTGAACAATCTCTTCCTTTAGAAGTGGCTTTAGACAATGGTAAACCGACTTTAACGGAATTTTATGCTAACTGGTGTTCGAGTTGTCAAGCCATGGCTCCAGAACTAGCTCAAATAAAACAAAAATACGCTGATTCAGTTAACTTTGTCATGCTCAATGTGGATAATGGCAAATGGTTACCCGAAATCTTACGTTATCGGGTGGATGGTATTCCTCACTTTGTTTTTAGCAACCCAGCAGGAGTAGCGATCGCCGAAGCCATTGGAGAACAACCATCATCGGTGATGGAAGCTAACCTAGATGCTTTAATTGCTGATCAAACCCTTCCTTATGCTTATGCTACAGGGAAAACTTCCGAGCTTGACGATTCGATTAAAATTTCTCAACCGAGTCAAACCGATCCCCGTAGCCATGGCGCACAGGTAAATTAAAAATGGGTTGATTAAAATGGCGATTATAGTCAAACATAACAATACGGGCAATTATTATGCCTTAGTGGGGACAGGAACTAATATTGATCCTAGTTTGTTGTCCCCTCGTTTCCTGAAGAATTTATTGCCCTTGATGGTGACAGTTTGCGATCGCAATGGTAATATTTTTGGACTCCCTGCTTCTGAAGTCATAGTAACTACCATTGACAGTCAATCTCCTGGGGAATTATTACCCGAACCCGACGTTATTACTCCAACTGTGTCTCCTGAAAGTGAAGTTAATGCTACAAATGCACAAGGAGAGGGAGAAATATTCGATGATGATGAGGACGAAGATTGGATCTAGTTCAACTATGATTTGAGGGAGTTCGCTTATTTAACATCAACAAAAATCGCCCCCCTTTCCCTTAAATCTTGCTGTATTTCTGGTGTTATACCTGGATTATTGCCAAATTTTGCCCCTGTAACCTTAGCACCGCTCAAATTAGCCTCAATTAAATTAGCTTCAACTAAATTAGCTTCCGTTAAATTAGCCCCGATCAAATTAGCCACAGCTAAACTTGCACGATGAAAATCCGCTTGGACTAATTGAGCATTACCTAAATAAGCACCACTCAAATCCGCACCATTGAATTTACCATAATTTAGCACTGCCTCGCTTAAATCAGCATCAGTCAAATTTGCCCCCCGAAAATTGCTCCGATCAAGATTCGCCCCACTTAACTCCACTCCACTCAACTCAGTAGCCACAAAATTCCCCCCTGCCAAGTCTGTTAAGGGGTTTAAATTGGCTAATTCGCTCAATTTCCTAAAATCATGACTATTCAACTCATACAGGTGTTCAAGGAGTTGATGGAGTTGTGCCAACTCATGGGAGTCAATTTCCTCTGTAAAATGTTGTTCTGCTGTTGCCGAATGCTCTGATGTCGCTGTAGTTAACGCCAAATAACACAGGTGAGACGATAAACGAGTTTTGTGTAAAAATCGAGCTAAGACCCTTTCTAATATGCCGTGTTGATTGGGGTGAATATCATGCCGCCATAACCCTTCTGCTTGGGTAATACAAAGATCTTGAGGTGTTACCTTGAGAATTACTTTGAGGGATAAAGGATCGGATTTAGGTTGGATAATAGCTAGAGGGAGGGAAACATTGCCGGTTTTCAGGATGGAAGTTCCAGGTTTGGCAGTTAATTGCCAACTAGCACCCACAGGGGACTGAATTTGCAGCTTACCCCAATCTTCTAGATAAGACTCAAAAGATACTACCTCTCCATTCTCTATCTCTAATGATAGTAGACCTCCTTTTAAAGCAAATTTCAGATGACCATTGAGGAGAGATTTTTCTTGTTCATTGAAATGTATCTGCAACAGGACAGTTAACTGCTCAGATACCGACTTACTCCTAAGAGTTTCTACTTGGAGAGAAACACATTCAGGATAGGGGTTATGGGAGGCTAAAAGATGAAGAGTCGGAGGAAATTCTGACATAGTTGACGGAGAGCAAATTCCCTTAAAATCATAACATTTTCTAGGCTCGCAGTTAAGGTTAATTATCTTAAATAAACCCCATCATCGCCAATTTTTCCGGGGCCATTGAGGACATAAATTCCCGCAGAATTACTCTGAACCGAAAAGGAAATAGAACCACTATTAACATCAATGGTATGACCCGTAACTGCATCGACATAATGGCCATTACGCACATTGCCAATGGTAACATTTTGTTCTCCTCCCATAGCTAAACCAACTACGGCATAACTTTCACCGTTGTTGTAATCTCGAATAAAACTCATGCCACTACCCCATTCATTAACCTCGCTCATGGGGGCTTTTTGTAATGCAGGGATACTGCGACGAATCAAATTGAGTCGTTGGAGATGCTGATACAAGGGATGACTTTGAGTTTTGCTTATAGCCTCGTCGCTGAGATAATCTCCAAAATAAGCCCGTCCCGTCTGATCTAAAGTATCATCATTACCCATAATATCCTGGGGAGCGCCCTTCATAAATTCGACCTCTTCCCCATAATACAAACAGGGAATACCGCGAATTGTCCATAACATATTGTAGGTTGCAGCAGCCATCCATTGATCACCACGGAAGCGAAAACGAAAATCATTATCAGGACCCACATCATGATTTTGTAGGAACGTCACTAATTGGGTAGCATCTCCATAAACCCAATCTCTCGATAAAATACCACCAATGCCACTATAACTTCCTTTGCTGACGTTATCGCGGAAGGTAGAGAAAAGGGAAAAATCCAACACCGAAAAGCCAGAGTCTCCCCCAGAATTGGGATTTCTCACATCATCTCCCAACCGAGTGTACCACCAAGGTCGAATAAACGAGGGGGCATTGTCATCCCCAAAAAGATCCCCCCAACCCGAACCTTTGACTAAATTTTCCCCAAAAACAAATAATCCTGGTTTATAGGCTTTCCACGCGTTAACATATTCTAAGAGATTATTCCGTTCAACGTGCTTAACTGTATCAATTCTTAGGGCATCTACCCCCATATCTAAATAACGGTTGATAGAATTGATAATGTATTCTTTGACGTTTTGCTTTTCGGTGTAAAGATCGATGGTATCGCCGGCTAGATGTTTAGTTTGTATAGATGCACTTTCCCAGTCACCTCCGGCCATAAAACCATCTTGATGATACCATTGAGGATCAAGAGTATTGGCATCGATGCCGAAAAAGCGATTAGGATTATAGCCAGGTTTAGGGACGGTTTCTCCTGTTAAAGGATCTACTAAAGGAACTAGGCCTTCAGGGTCGCAATTTTGCCGTTCTCGGAACCATTCAGGAGCCAAGGGGTTGTCATTATCTTCGCGGAAAGGATGCTGATAGTTGCCGAAATTCCCTTGATAGGGACCATAATTGATCTGTCCTTGTTGGGACCCTTGGGGGACATAATATTTAATCGGTAAATGATCGATCCAAACTTTGCCCCGAATGCCATATTGACAGGAATGGTTAACTACCACATCTTGGATAATTTTCAGGCCTCTGGCGTGAATTTCGTTGATTAAATCTTGATAGGTAGCATCGGGAGATTCGAGTCTGGGGTCAATTTTTGTCCAATCATAGCCATGATAGCCGTGATAGTCTAGTCCGCTACGATTTTCAATGGGAGGGGTGATCCAAATGGCAGTAAACCCTAAATCTTTAATATAGTCTAGTTTTTGGATTAATCCTCGGAAATCACCACGCCAATGGGGGTCTTCTGGTTCTCCGGTTTCGGGGTTAAACTTGATGCGATCGCGGCAAAAAAAGTTATTACTCGGATCACCATCATAAAACCTGGTGGGTAACAAAAAGTAGATAGTTTCTGAGCGAAAATCCCCTGGTTTGCCTGCTTGGCCTATATTATAATAGAAACTCTCACGAGTCTCATTACCGGCCCCATCAATCACTAAAAAGCGAATTTGGCTAGTCTGCTCAATGCTCAATTGTTTACCCTTTAACCCATTTCTGGCATTACCTTCGACATAAACCTCTGATTGCACAGTGGGTTCTGTTCCGTCGGTGGTATAGTAAGCGGTGACGGGTTTGGAATGGTTATCGCTGACGGTGAAAAACTCTAAAATTGGCTTGGTGTAGGTATTAGAGCCAAAATTAGGACTAATGCTCGGAGGTTCTAGGTCTGCGTTGGGATCAATGGTATAAATAAAAGATTCTATACATCCTGTTTCTCCTTCACAATTGACAGCAAAGGTTAATAGAGTAGAGGTTTGCTCAATATTAACGGGTTTAGTATAGCGTTGGGATTCTATGGTGGGCTGAGTTCCGTCAAGGGTAAAATAAATGGTATCCCCACTATTGCTGCTTTCTAAGATAACCTTTTGGGAAGTTGTATAAATTCCTCCTTTGGGACGGGCTATAATTACCGGAATTGCTGGCCGTTGAGGGTTTTGATCGTACCAGATATTATTATCAAAAAACCACCCTTCCTTATCTCGTCTCAGGTCTGGAGTTTGTTGTCCCCTGCCATCATTAAAAATGAGGTTAGCTGTTTCTATTCCTTCAAAGCGATAGCCATACCAATCGTCCCCTTCTTCTATCATAGAGACACCTGGCCAGTCAGTGGAAGATGAGATGGGGGTAGTATCCCAATAATGGATCTTGATGGTATTTTGCCATCCCCTCGGTCTTTTAAAATGTACAACCAGATCAGGCATGGGAGTCAATCTCCTAGAAATTTTTAGGAATAAATTCATCGAAAATTTGGGTAGAAACCCCGTCCTTAGAGGACGGCTTTATCTTTTGTAT
>DLXW01000130.1 GCA_003448685.1 Cyanothece sp. UBA12306 | reverse complement strand
CCCAAGTTCCCCATTGGTCTGAGAAGTCATTGGGTGCCTGTTCTTGGTTAATCTCTACCTCCAGGGGAATGACTCCTCCCTCAATGGTGTAGGGTGCATTGGTGGCACGATTAATGTTTTCAGTCCAGGTGGCAGCTATCTGATAGATTCCAGGAACCAATCCACTAAAGTTCCAGATGGCTTGATTGCTACCATTTCCAGGGTCTCTATAGTCAACATCATCATCAAAACCTTGACCCCTAAAATGTGTCCAGTTCCCTACCGTGCTGAACCCTGAGTCTCCGTTATCAATAATTTGAATGATGCTAGGATTTAGTTCCGTTAAGATTCTATCCATGGCAGTTGGAGAAATCATGTGATTTCTAGAGGTACTATCCATGAATAAATCATACTCGCCAGATCCTAATTGATTAACCCTTTCTCTGACTATATCCTTGTAACTTTCCCACCTTGTACCGGAAAAACAACAAGGATCATATTGATTGGTTATTTGAAGTTGTTTTCTGTTGACACCGTATGAACCAAGTATATACAGTTCAAGATAGTTGGCGGTATTGTATATTTCTCGAACATGTTGTTCATAATCACCCCAATCTGTTTCGTCTCGCAGATAAAGTGGATAAGATCCAGCTACGGGAAAACTCTTGTCTATTCTAGTATCAATGGCCGCAGCAAGTGTTGTTGTCCAACCACCACCTGAAAGTCCCATCATTGAAAAAGACGGGTAGTCATAGTGGTTTTCAAGATAATTCAATGCACCCACAACAGGTTCTAAAAAATACTTTACAGGATGTCCGTATTCAGGTGATAACAACCCCATCTGATTGTGTGAAGTTAGTTTCAATTGTCCTTGTCCGGGCAGTTGAACTATTGGCTGATTGTTAAAATCTGTTAGGGGCATAGATAATCCGACTACAGAGTATCCATGATCGAGCAAATTTTTAATTTTTTCTTTACCAAGGTAAAAGTCACCACCATGTCCTTGATGATAGAGAACGACATTGTTGTTGGGGGTCTTGGGGATGAAATGATAGATATTAGATTCAATTTCATACTCCATCACGATTTTTAGCTTATCAATCCTACTCAGAGAGAAGATATCATCGTATCGAGTATCGCTGAAATTGCTAATTACTTGTGAAGGTAACAAAGAAGGTAATTCAGATTGTCCAAAAAGAAGACTAATAAATTCGCTTCTTAATAAAGAAACATCATCAGGTTGCTCAATAGAAATAAGTTGAGGAACATTTACTGACATCACTCGAGTAGCATCGGCAATCACATAATCATTAGCATCGTCCGACAGTGAGACGGTAATAGTATTGCCTGTAATGGTTATTGTTCCTAGGTTTTCCCAAGTTCCTGATGGATCTGAGAAGTCATTGGGTGCTTGTTCTTGGTTAATTTCCACCGTCAAGGGAATGGCTCCTCCCTCAATAGTGTAGGATGCATTGGTCGCACGATTAACGTTTTCAGTCCAGGTGGCTGCTATCTGATAGATTCCAGGAACAAGTCCATTAAACTCCCAGATCGCCTTATTATTACCACTTCCAGGGGGGCTATAGAGAACATCATTTTGAAAACCTTGACCCTCAAAATTTGTCCAGTTCCCCACTGTTCTGAATTCTGAGTCTCCATCGTCAATAATCTGAAGCTGTACTGGTACTATTCCAATAGCATTGGCAATGACATTTTCATTGGCATTATTCGAGAGTGGGACTGTGATAGTATTGTCGTTAATTGTTACTGTTCTTCGGTTTTCCCAAATTTTTGAGGGATCTAAGAAGTCATGGGGTGCTTGTTCTTGATTAATCTCCACCGTCAAAGGAATGCTTTCTCCCTCAATGGTATAGAGTGCGTTGGCCACAAGATTGGCCTTTTCACTCCAGGTGACAGCTATCTGAGCAGTTCGAGGAGCGAGTCTATTAAAATCCCAGGTAGCCTGATTTTTAACTTTGTCTCCTAAACTCCAGCTAACATCATCATCATCCAAACCTTGATCTACAAAATTTCTCCATTTTTCTACTGTGCTAAACTCTAAATCTTCGTTATCAATAATCTGAAGCGGCACTGCTAGAATCGGAATAATATGAGCCAATTGCAGTGGATAGTCTAGTAACAGTTGATTAATTAATAAAAATCTATCTGTGTTATCTAAATTTCTATTCATCTTCAAAAATAAAGTCTGTTGATCTAGAATACATTACTTGACAGAAAAAATGCTAGACATCCTATAAAATTTATCAGAAAATGTACTACAGTAAATTTTCACTCTGTTGTTCAAAGTCTTCTAAACTTTGATGATCGTATAATCCCTGTAAACTTTGATGTTTTTCTCGACGAGAACGACGACGATATCTTTTAGTTTCTAACTTAGGTTCATAACATTCTTGTCCTGACTCTTTTATTTTTAATTTAAAATTTGTTTCTTCATCTCCCATTTTTTGTAAAGCATCTTGTCGATTAATAACCTCTTCAAGAAGACTTAAATAATGTTTATAACGCTCCCAATCATTTTGTATGATACAATTAGGTTCCCCTCGATGTAAACAGTCATTAAACTGACAATTACCTCGATTTAACTGAGATTTTGCTTCAGGAAAATAGAATGCTAATTCTTGGGGAGTACACTCAATATTTGGTTGATTAAATCCCGGGGTATCTGCCAATAAACCTCCTTCTGGAAGTTCAAATAATTCTACATGACGGGTTGTATGACGACCTTTGTTGAGTTTTCCTGAAACTTGGCCAACCCGTTGTTCTACCTGGGGGATCAAGGTATTAATCAGACTAGATTTACCCACTCCTGAAGGTCCAGCAAAAATAGTTATTTTATCTGTTAGACAGGTTTTTAAATTATCCAATCCCTGATTGTTTATTACACTAATAAATAAAGGATTATAGCCCCAATTTTCAAGACGTTGCTCCCATTGTTTCCGTTGTATTTCCGTTATTAAATCCAGTTTATTGAAACACAAACATAAAGATAGGGAGGTTGATTCTGCTGTCACTAAAAATCTACTTAATTGCCAGGGATCAAGAGAAGGATTTTCTAGGGCAAAAACCAGGAGAATTTGTTCAGCATTGGCTACAGGAGGGCGAGAGAGTTCTGTTTGGCGGGGAAATACTTTGGCGATCGCACCTCTTCTATCCTGATAATCGACTTCTTCGATCAAAACAAGATCGCCTACCATCACCTGTTGTCCAATTTTTTTTAAACGGGTACGTCTTGTACAGAGTAAATAGCTAGGTTCAGAGCCATGTTGTGGCTTTGTCTCCTTATCTAAACGAACTTGATAAAAATTAGCTTGAACAGCCACTACTGTCCCTAAAATTTTAGAGACAATCACTTCGGAGGTTAAATCACAACTGCTATGGTTACTCACAAGATACAGACATCAACTCATGACACAAAATTAGCTTTGAGGACGATAAACTTTGAGGGAGAAAAATTCTTGACGTTCTTCGATCGCTTCGATGTGATACCCTTCCATGGTCAGACTATCGGGCACTTGCTCGATGGGTTCTCCTCCATCAAGCCAGACTTCTAATAATTCACCAGGGGACATCTGCTCTAATTTCAGTTTAGTGCGAACGAAATTGATGGGGCAAGGAGTGCCTCGTAAATCTAATAAAGGGTTACTAGGGCTAAGGGTACTCATTTGTGGAATAAGCTTCCTAAAAAGCCTTCTAAACCTCCTTTACCATGACTTTGCCCTTTGATGTGGGCTAATTTTTCGAGGAGTTCCCGTTCTTCGTTATTAATTCGAGTGGGAATAGCGATTTTTACAGTAATTAGATGATCACCTCGAATAGCCGAGTTACCTAATTTGGGAACGCCGTGATCTTGGAGCATTAATTCAGTATTGGGTTGGGTTCCGGCCGGAATTTCCAATTTTTGGGGTCCGTCAACTGTATCAATTTTTAGGGTACAACCTAGGATCGCCTGTAAATAACTGATGGTAATTTCCGAGTGAATATTCATTCCCTCGCGGGTGAATTGCTTATCAGCTTCCACAAACAGGTAAACGTAGAGATCTCCTGGGGTGCCACCACGCATCCCGGCATCTCCTTCCTTAGCTACCCGTAAACGAGTTCCATTATCTACTCCGGCGGGTATGGTGATTTTGAGCTTTTTGGTTTCTTGTTTGCGACCAGCCCCATTACAATTGTCACATTTTTCTTCAATTACTTGTCCTGCGCCATTACAGTCGGGACAGGTGGAAACTTGAGCAAAACTGCCAAAAGGAGTTCTGGTGGCGCGTCGTACTTGCCCTGTACCGTTACAAGTGGAACAAGTCCGAGAACCAGTTCCTGGTTTAGCCCCACTACCTTGACAAACTTGACAGGTTTCTAGGTGGGGAATGCGGATTTCTTTTTCCCCGCCAAAGATGGCTTCGTGAAAATCGAGTTTGAGATCGAGTCTGAGATCATCCCCTCTCGTCGGGCCAGTTCTGCGACGACTGGTTCCTGTACCTACTCCCCCACCAAAACCACTAAAAATGGTTTCAAAGATATCGGCGAAGCCTCCCATATCTCCGTACTCGAATCCTGAAGCACCTGCACCACTGACTCCGGCTTCCCCGAACTGATCGTAGCGTGTGCGGGTTTCTGGTTCTGAAAGCACTTCATAGGCGCGATTAATTTCTTTAAATCGTTCTTCTGCCCCCGCTTCTTTATTAATGTCGGGATGGTATTTTCGCGCTAGACGACGGTAGGCACGTTTAATATCTTCTTTGTTGGCATTACGGTCAACGCCAAGAATTTCGTAATAGTCACCTGACATAGGGCATTGATTGGAGTTTATGGAGCTAGTTAGTTGTTAGCGATTGGCTTTACTGTTACTTTAGCAAAGTATTGCTCAGAAAACACTATTTTCAGAGTTGGGAGTTTGGCTTTTAACAAGAATTCGGTAGTGCGTTAGATTGTAGTTGCCATTTTTCCCTCGGTAATTTTATGCAAATCAAACGATACAATACCAGCCTTCTTATTGATGATAGCGCGATGCGAGTTTATGTCGCTAGTCCTGATGGTGAAGGCCAATATCCAGGTATTTTATTCTACTCTGATATTTATCAATTGGGTTCTCCTATAACTCGATTAGCTGATCATTTAGCTGGTTACGGGTTTGTGGTGGCTGCTCCTGAAATTTATCATCGTTTGTTACCGATAGGAACGGTTATTGAACCGGATGATTTAGGACGAATTAAAGGAAATGAAGCTGCTAGAAAAACGAATTTATCGGAGTTTGATGCTGATGGGGCTGCGCTGATTAATTTTCTGGTTCAACACGAAAAGGTTGCTAGTGGACAAATTGCTACAATAGGTTTTTGTATTGGTGGACATTTAGCATTTCGTGGTGCTTTTTATCCGCAAGTTAAGGGTTCGGTTTGTGTTTATCCCACAGGAATTCACAGTGGAAAATTGGGTCGAGAAGAAGCTGATACGTTAGCTAGAATTGAGGATATTCAAGGTCAAGTATTAATGATTTTTGGCACTTTAGATCCCCATGTTCCTGAAACAGGAAGAACATTAATTATAGATGCTCTGAAAAAAGCCAATGTTTCCCATCAAGTGATTACCTATGAAGCTAATCATACTTTTATGAGAGATGATGGCTATCGATTTGATCCTGTAGCCACAGATTTAGCCTGGAAAGCAATTACTGAATTTCTCCAATCGCTTTTAATAATCTAAAATTCTGGTTAACTTGAAGGTGGATTATCTTCTTGATTTTTAGGTTCTATGTCGTCCGGTTTTTTGTCAGCAACAACTTCGCTAAAATAGCCATCTACATCTCTTTGGATAATAGTTTCTACCCGTTGCGCAAAGTCACTATAGACATCGCTATAACTCTTGGCGTTGCGATAGGAACCACTGAGTTGCAAAAATTGCCAGCCTTCAATTTTCATGGTTTCGGCAGTGTTGCGATAATGACGATGGCGTTCTCCATAATGGAAAAATTCTTCTACCGCAGCACTAATAGCTACTGCTTGACTCAAACCCCAAGTAGTCCAAGTAATCGCGTTTTTAATTGTGGGGTTGTCACTTTGGAATGTTACTAATGCAGGAACAATAACCCCACCAATAATGGTGATCATTCTCAATTTATAGTATCGGTTCTTAAATTTTTCAGCCCGCCCTTCTAACCATAATACTTGGTCAAGCCATCGGGCTTTCATAAATTGTTTTTGTAAGTCTGACAAAGATGTTTTATTAATCAGTCCAATTATTTCTTCCTCGAGTTGTTCGTGGTAACTAAGAGATTTTTGAGATTTTTCTTCTGCCATAGGTTTACTCGTTTCCTCTGCCATAGGTTTGCCCATTTCTTTCTAATTTTTCAGCTAATTTGAATCATGATTGATTTCTCAATTATATTTTTCTTGGTCTAGGGTAATTCTAAAATTATTGATAAACTTTGATTAAATTATTTATTAGGAGTTCTGATACTGATGAAATAAAGACTCGACAATAAGTACCTGTTGCTGCTTGCACAATAGGAGTTATGCCCATGGTAATTAACCAACTTCCAGCAGTCAAAAGTCCTCCAAATATTTTAAGTAATTTTTTAGTTAGTAATCGCTGTTTCATTAACTTCTACTCCTAAAAATTATTGTGAGAGATAAAGGCCTTGATCATCAACTACAGACCAATGATATTGCAAACTGTTAAGGCGATCGCCATGATTCCAAGTAAAATGGTAGGGAAAATCCTCTGGTTAGCATCCGAGATAACCGAACCAAAAAAGTTCAACAATTTTGCTACTCTAGATTATGGGGAAAAAAGACCCCGTTAATTCTCAAATCTTCGTGATCAACAAACAAATTGGAGATTTCTGTTAATGGCTTCAACTGACTACAAAGACTACTATGCCATATTAGGAGTAGATAAAAACGCTAAAGCGGATGAGATCAAAAAAGCTTTCCGAAAATTAGCCGTTAAATACCATCCTGACAGAAATCCTGACGATAAACGAGCAGAAGAGAAATTCAAAGAAATTAGCGAAGCTTACGAAGTCTTATCTGATAGCGAAAATCGCCAAAAATACGATCAATTCGGTCAATATTGGCAACAAGCCAGTCAAGGAAACTGGCCAGGTGGTAGAACAGGGGAAGATTTTAGCGGTTTTGATTTTAGCCAATATGGTAACTTTGATGAATTTATCAACGAATTATTAGGTCGTTTTGCTACTTCTGGTGGTCAAAGATCAGCAAATTATACCTATCGAACCACTACCCCCAGAGATCCGCGATACAGCAATTTTGGCGGTTTTGCTGATGATGGGATGGGAGGATTTGGCAGTCAAACCACTCGAAGCGATCGCACAGCAACCCTCCAATTGACCTTTGCAGAGGCTTTTCAAGGGGTGCAAAAACGGCTCAATTTAGGACATGAAACCATTAATGTTCGTATTCCTGCGGGGGCAAAAACAGGTAGTCGGGTTAGAGTACCCCAAAAAGGGGCGGTGAATCCCCAGAATCAACAAAGAGGAGACTTATATCTGGTTACTGGAACTTCACAA